>JBIKKL010000592.1:0-3471 GCA_044360365.1 Burkholderiales bacterium
CGTCGCAGTGAAGACGCGTGACGAAGGCATTGCAGCGCTAGAAGGCGGCAAGGCGGACGCCTTCGCAAGCGACAAGATCCTGCTGCTTGGTTTGGCCGGCAAGGTGAAGGACACGACCCGCTACACCCTGCTCGAAGAAAACCTGAGCTTCGAACCGTATGGCATCGCCTTGCCGCGCGGCGAATCGGATCTGCGGTTGGCGGTGAACCGGGGGCTCGCCGGAATCTTCGCGGGGGATGACATCGTCACCATCTTCCGCAGCGCCTTCGGCAACGAAGCCACGCCGAGCCCGGTGCTTCTGGTCATGTACGGCCTCGGTTCGCTGCCGGAGTGACGCCAGGGCGGCGGCGCACCGCGGCGGGTGTGCCGTCTACGCGTGCGCGGTTGCATTGCGCCGTGATAATGTCGGGGCTTCCCTATTGGAGGAGCCACCATGGCGGATACCCCTGACAATCGCCGTTTCAAACAGATTCCCGTCGATCAACTGACTGCCGAGCAACGCACCCTCTACGAGGCGATCCGCTCCGGTCCACGATCGAAGCTTGCAAACTCGGGGGCCTCGCAGCCCGGCCCGCTCGGCGGCCCCTTCAACGTGTGGCTGCGCAGCCCCGGCATCGGGGATTGCATCCAGCGTCTCGGCGAAGAGATCCGCTTTCGCAGCTCCCTGCCCGCGAAGCTCAATGAGCTTGCAATCATCATCGCTGGCCGCATCTGGACATCGCACTACGAGTGGCACGCACACTGCAAGTTGGCCCTCGAAGCGGGATTGGATCCCTCCATCGCGCAAGACATCGCGGAGAATCGTCGTCCGAGCAAAATGGACGACGACGAAACCATCGTCTACGAATTCTCGATGGAGCTTCACAAGTCGCAAGGTGTGAGCGACGACACGTACAAGCGTGCCGTCGATCGCTTCGGCGAGCGTGGCGTTATGGACATCATCGCGGCGAACGGCTTTTATACGCTCGTGTCGATGTGCCTGAACGTCGACCGCACGCCGCTGCCTGCGGGGGTGGTCAGCCCGCTCAAGTAGCGGCTGACGCGGTCATTCGCGTGCTCGCGGCGGCGGATACGTCGCGAGCATTCGGACCTTGAATGCGGCCCACACGGGGTTCGGTTCCCAAACACTGCGTTCCGTCGCGAAGGCCGACTCGATCGAATGCCCTTCGACGATATGCAGGTACAGACCGATGAACGTCGAGGCGCGCTTGTTCGCGGCACAGTGGACCCAACGCCGCTTGCTCCGGTAGAGCGCCATCGCGGCGAAGAAGGCGTTCAAGTTTTCATACGTCGGCTCGGTGAAGATCACCGGGATGTGTTCGTACTTCAAGTTCAGCGATCGAACCGTGCCGGCTTCGTCAGCGAGGGAGTACCGTGGATCGTCGTGCAACGCGAGGTTCACGACGGCCTCGTAGCCCGCTGCTGCGATGGCCGCGAGATCCTCTTCGTCGGGTTGCCCCGAGGTAGCGAGCCCGGGTTCCACCGCACGGTAGTTGTAGATGTCTGCGAGGCGCTCGGTCATGGCGTCCATCGGCGAGGCTGCGCTTTACTTCGCGCGCTTCGACAGCAGATCGAGCAGACGCAAGGGATCGGGCAGCGTTTCGATCGCAAGCAGCATGTCGCACGTCGTTTTCGCCACCTTGTCTCCCAGCACTTCGCCTGCGTTGCGCAGATACTTGTCGATGATGAGGGACGGCGGCGCAGGATTGCGGGCATCGCCGAGCGGTATGTCGATGGGTTGGATCGTCGTCGTACCCTTCGCGACGATGACGAGGCAGCCCAGGGCGCCGTGCTTTGCCGATTCCGGATCCTCGATCGTCGTGAACTTCGGCAGGTGCTTCTGCAGCTCGGGGCGGTGGAAAGCGGTGTCGGAGAAACTCGATTTCAATACTGTGCCGTCGAGAATGGCCGAGGCAACCGGGAATTCGTAGCCGAACTTGCCGGCGAATTCGCCGGTCGGACGAACCCGAAAGTACGGCTGCAGATGCGGTACGCGTATCTCGACCGACGTCAGATCCTCCAGCCGACAATCGCTCTTCGCACGAAACGCGAGCGCCGCATCGATGGCACCCTGAGCGATGTAGCCGCAGGGATACTTCTTGAGTCGCCAGGTGTCCGCAATCATCCAGGTGCCGAGCGCGGCAGTCGCGTTGGCGATCTCCACCCCTTCCATCCGTCCGGCAGCGACGACGCTGTAGATGTACCCGAGGGGTGCTTCGATGGCATCCGGATTGGCTTCGTACCCGGTGGCTGCGAGTTCGACGGCGGTCATCCCGGCCTGGGACGCAATGCCGCCATGCAAGGGCTTCGTATGGGTGCCGAAGTTGCCGGTGATCCCACCGGCCTGAGACGACGCGATGCCCCACGCGTGGCGCTGCTGCATGTCCGTCAAGCCGAAGAGACGGCCGGCGACCGTAGCGGAGGTGAGCGGCCCGAACAACGCGGTGCTGTGCAAGCCGTGAAACTGATCGGGGCGTCGCGGTACGATCCGGGCAATGGCCTCACCCATCTGATAACCGGCCACGTAGGCCTCGAGCATCTGGCGTCCGCTGCGTCGACGCGTTTCGCCCGCTGCGAGCATGGCCGGAACGAGCACGACGCTCGGATGCCCCATCGTCGACGTGTCATCGAAATCGAGCGTGTGGCCGAGCGTGCCGTTGACGAAGGCAGCGAGCCACGTGGTCGTCTTGCGCGGGTTGCCGAGGATGGTGGCCTCGTCGGCGGTGCAACGGTCCACCATCGCCTGGACCTTGTTGCCGGGATCTTCGCCGATGCCTGCGAGCGCGACGCCGATCTGATCCATGATGGCGAGCTTCGCGATCTCGATGTCGCGCCCGGGCACGCGATCGAGCGAAACGCTTCTGACGTACTCGGCGAGTTTTTGTCCGAATTGCATGAGTTCCTCCGTAGGCATTCGCGGGGGTGGCGCACGACGCGCCTGCGTCGCCGCTTGCACCGGGGCAATGATACCTGCCGCGGCGGCGGACGCGTGGTCGTTCTATCGCGGCTAACGCGGGCGAAAGCGAGCGGAGGGCACGGTGTTGCGTGCCGTGTCTGCCAGCCAGCCGGACACCGACTCCCGACCCGGGAAGCATGACAGTGCCGGCGGATCGGTGTCGATGGCCGAATTCAGTGCGGCCACGAGGTCGACCAAGGGTGGCTTGGAAGCGACGATCGCGAAACGAACATTGGGATTGCTCGCGGAAGAACCGATCATGACGACGAGCAGATCTTCGACGCCGTCGAGGAGATCTTCGGTCGACCCTTATGCATCGAGGAAGTCCACCACGACGTGTCGAACGTCGTCCTAACGCGCATCCGCAGTGATGTCGCGTACACCTCGACTCAGCTCGGCCGGAGTAAGTGTTCCGCCAGCCCTCACCGTGAGCCGCGTTTTCGGCCACTCCGGTTCGCACACCATGTCGTGACGCCCCCGACATCCACCCGGGCTCACATTAACGGAATTGCCCT
>JBIKKL010000364.1:0-5300 GCA_044360365.1 Burkholderiales bacterium
GATCAACGTCAGGTCTGCTCGCGCCGTCGTCGTGATGACATTGGGCGAACGTGCCAGATCTTGGCCCGCGTAGAGCTTCACCTCATCGGCAAACAACGAGGCCCCATCGAGGCGAATGCTGTTGTCCGCGGTCAGATTCGAATTCGCGTCGGCCCCGGCGCCTCCGACAAAGGACACCGACAGCACGTTCGCACCCGCCAGCAAGGACGCATCGGTGCGCGTTGTCATCGAGAGGTTGCCGCTGAAGTTGCTCAGCTTGGCGGCGCCCACATCGATGGCCGAGCGAGTGAATGCGTCCTGGTCCGCCAGCGCAATTGACAGCGAATAGCCGCTCACCGCGTCGACTCGAACCTTGTCGGTGACCAAGGCCTTGGTATAGGTATCGATACTGAACCGCCCCACCTCACCCGCGGCCGCGGCCACCGTGATCTGCGTGTCATCACCGATCTGGACCTGCGCGCCAAAGCGGCGGTCCGCAAACCCGATATCGGTCGTCGCTGACAGCGCGCTGACCGAGCCCAGTCCCCCCGAGCCCGTGCGCAACGACTCCTGCTTCGAGGAGTACAGGCTCTTATCGGCCTGGTTGTCCGCGCGGATGGTGACATTGCTGGCCACGATCTTGTTGGCCTTGCCGATCGTCACGTCGGCCGTGCCGGTCAGCGTGGTCACCATCGCCGCGCCGCTACCAGCGAGCGCACCCACGGCGACGTTCAAGGCCGTGGCGTCGAAGTTCTGGGTCCGTGTCGACCACAAATCAAGGAGCCCCACGGCGATCTCGCCACGGTCGCCAATACCGACCTTGGTGCTACCCTTGATCGCGAGCGACGAATAGGAGCCGGCGATGCCCAAAAAGAGGCCGCCGCTGGCTGCCAGGGAACGCTGGAAGATATCGTCCTGTGCCATGGCCTTGATACGTAGCACCGAAGCTACCAGCTGGACATCGTCACCGAGCTCGGCCACCACAGCGCCGGTATCGGTGGTCTGGGCAATGGAGGCACCTACCGCCGCACCACTACTGACGCTGATCGAATCGCTGCGTGCGTTCGATTTCTGGTTCGCTGTCGCCAATACCTCGACGCGACCGCTCGTAAGCGGCGTGAGAATGTCCGCCGTGCGGATCGCAGCCGTGACGCGCGGATTGAGGGTATTGACCGCCTCGGTACCTGCCGCGGCCGCCGCGACCAAGCCAAACGCCGCCGACGCTGCGACGACCTCGGCCTTCGACTCGGCGTTGCCCTCAGCCTGCACCGTCAGTGTCTTGCCGAGGCTGAGACGGGTCTTCCCGGTCTCACTGCCCGGGACACTCGCCGAGCCCGTCCGGTCTATTACCGCCGCAGTGACGGTGTCGATGGCGTTGTATGCGTTCGCACCGCCGCCGGAGAATGCGCCCCCCACGCCAACCATCACCGCCACAGCCACTGCCGTCGACGATGCATCGATCTTTGCCAGATCGTAGGCACGTACGCTCACATCCCCCTTGGCCTCGACCAACGCCCGATCAAGCGTGGCCGTCACGGTGCTGGCGACACTGTTCTCCGCCAGCGAGATGCCAATGGCAAACGACGCACCTGACGCACCAAACGCAGCAGCTACAGAGACCGCCGTAACGGTGGTATCGATTGTTGAGCGATCGCGCGCATCGATCACCATGTTGCCGTCGACCACAACCCCTGCGCCGGTCGTCGACTGCACATAAGCACGGGTCTCAGAACCGACCTTGTTGGTCGTGCTCGCGCCTGCACCGCTCAAGGCGACCCCAACGGCCCCTCCGGCGAGGGCAACCGACCCGGAGACCACCTTGGCCCAAATCTGTTGGGACGTATCCGCCTGGACCGTCAGATCCAGCGTCAATGCGGGATCATCCAATGCCACGACAGAGGAGCGGTCGATGCCTGCGATAATGCGATTGGCCGACGGCGTGGTGCGCTGCTTCCACTTCTTCGTGTCCGCATAGTCCTGGGCCAGGATCAGCTCATCGAGCTTTCCGTCCTTGTCCTTATCAACGGCCTTGATCTCCTCGCTGCCAATGTACTCGTAGACTTCATTGGCCCGACTCCCCGAGTTCGGTCCCAGACGAATGAGATCGCCCTTCTTGATCGACGACGGCTTGCTCTCGCCGGAGGTATAGGTCACCACCCCGTCATAGGCGAGTGGATCGTAGCCGATGTAGTTGCGTGCCAACGCCACTCCGATCGACGCCCCCACGCCGGCCGATCCACCGACACCCACGCCCAACGATGCCGAAATGATCAGCGCTTCGATCGCATTGCTCGCGCTGGCCTTGACCGTGACATCGGAGGCTGCGCGCAGCGCGCTGTCGTCGACAATCGCAAGCACGTCGCCGAGGATGACATTCATGGCCGAGGCGCCGGCCCCACTGACTCCGACGCCTGCCGCTCCCCCAAAACCTGCGGCGAGAGACGCAGCCCATGCCTTCACGTTGATGGTGCCCTTGGATGCAGCAAGCACGTCCACCGTACCGCGCGCATCGAGCTTGGCGCCCTGGATGCCCGCCCAGACCACGGTATCGATGATGTTGCGGGCAAGCGACACGCCAATCGAGACGGCCACCCCAGCGCTTCCGCCAAAGGAGGCAGCAATTGAGGCCGCCCCCGCATGCGCCAGGATGCGCGACTCGTCGCTGGCAAGCGCACTGACATTGCGAGCCGACAATACGTTCGGGCGCGCACCCACAGTCGCATTGAGTGTTTCCACACCCGCGGAAGTCCGCATTCCGATCTGGTTCTGCGCCCAGACCCCCGAGCCGCTCACTGCCACTCCGACAGTGCCCCCACCGGCAAGTGCAGCCGACCCTGCCACCACCAGAGCGAGAATGGTCTGCTCGCTCTCGGCGTGAAGCTTGAGATTGCCCTGGGCCGTCACCGTGGAATCGATGATCAGTGCACGCGTCGTGGCAATCGCTTTCTCGCCAACAGCACCGAAGCCTTCTTGTCCGATGAGATTACGCGCCACGGAGATTCCGATCGAGGCGCCCACCCCCGCGCTGCTACCCGCCGCAATGGCGGCAGACAACGCTGCGATCTTGCTGGCAATGATCGCCGAGTTGGATGCATCGACCGTCACATCGCCCGCACTGGCAACCGTCGCGCCGCGCAAAACGGCATCCGACGATCCCATGATCGAGTTGACCGCAACGGCGCCAGCACCCGACACGGCGACCCCCGCCCCGCCCAAACCGACACCGATTGCCACCGAGGCGGCCACCGAAACGGCGTTGATGGTGGCGCGCGAGATCGTCGCTTTACCGTTGGCTTGCTTCTCGAGGATGTACGAGCGGCCCGCGCCGTCGTGGATCATCCATCGTTCGCCTGCCTCCAGCATGGCGATATCCAGGACCGGCTTGGCGATTTCCCAGTTCAACTGGTTGCTGTAGTCGGTCGTCGATAGATCGAATTCCCTATCGTTCACACCCATGTAGCGATAGACCTGCCCCCCCACACCGCCAAACGAGTGGGCACCGTCCAATCGAACGGTATCGCCCCTTCGCATCTCGCGCTTGTCAGCGGTCGCCAACTGCCAACGCTTGGTGTCAAAGTAGTTCTCTTTGGCCAGATCGAGTTCGCGTTCCTTGCTATCGATGTACTTGTAGATTCGGCCGGACAGGGCGCCATCGACGACCCCAATCTTGTCCCCTTTCTTGACCTTCACCTTGTCCTTGGCAGTGGAGATAAAATCCCATTCCTGCGTATCGGTGCTGTCATACTTGGCCGTTGGCCTCAGTGAATCAATGGTCGAGAGATTCAGACCGACGCCCAGCAGAGCATCGCCGATCGTCTCCATGCTCTCATCATCGGTAAATTCCTCTGCGAGTTGCCACACCTTGGTATTGGCATAGTTTTCCTTCCACAGATCGATCTCCTTCTCGTAAGAGAACTCCTCCCACAGGCTCGTGTCCTCGAAGTCCTGATCCCGCAGGTCGAGTAGCGAGGCGAGTCCGGTGTTCTCTGCACCTTTGTACTTGTAGATATTTCCGAACAGACTGCTATCGTGGAAGTTGCTCTCCACACGCACGAGTTGGTCTTTCTCGATCGTCACGCGCCCATCGATCGTCGTGAAATCCACCTTGCCGCCGATGTACCGGTATACCTTGCCGACAAGCCCACCATAGGTGTGATACTCATCCACGCGTACCGTGTATCCGGACATGACGGTTTGCGCTTCGGTTTCGATCTCCGACCACGCACTGCCGTTCGCGTAGTCTTCCAGGCGCAGATCGCGCACCGTGCCGTCATTTCCCTCGAAGTAGTAGATTCGCCCAGTTGATGCCCGGACATAACTCCCATAGTCGAGCTCCACATGGCCATCGCTGTGGAGAAAGTCCCAGTACTGCCCCGAATCGCTCTTGTACGAAGTCTTTGCGCCGGCGTTCGCAGCGGCGTTGAGCTTCGAGGCTGTGATCCCCTTCGATTCGAGAGCACTCCAATCCACCTCTAGCAGCTTCGTGCTGATCGACTGCGCCTTGACGACGACGTCGCTGTCGCGTGCACGCACCTCAGCATTGCCCAAGGTCGCGAGCACATCACCATCGATGCTGTTGAAGGCCAGAGACAAACCGATGGAAACTGCGACGGCATTCTGCCCTCCAAGGGACGCCGCAATAGACGCTGCTCCAGCAATAGCGTCAATCGAGCCCTGATTGGTCGCCAACACCCGCACCGAGTCGCCAAAGACATTGCTGCGCGCGCCATTGAGCGTGCCGTCGATGACGGCCTCCATGTCCGCATTGATCCGGTTCTCCGCGTAAACCCCTGCCCCGCTCACTGCAATCGCGTTCTGTCCTCCGCCCCCTATGCCGGCCGAACCGGTCAGGACGAGCGCATCGATTTGGGCGTTGCCCTTGACCTCAACCAATACATTACCCGCTGCATCCACGCTGCCACTGTCGATGCGCGCACGAGACGAGGCCTTGCGATCGGTGTAGCTCAACAGACGCCACGACCCGGCGTCACTGTAGCTTTGGTTGATGAGATCGATGCCATTCTTGTTCGTGATCGTCTCACCAACGTACTCGTAGACCTCGTTCTTGAGCAGGCCGCTGTCGTTCAGGACCTTCTTGCCCTTCTTGAGCTCGGTGAGCTTGTTGACTTTGTCGTAGGCCGAGGCCTTGTAGTCATACGCGACATCCTGGCGATCGCCACCGATGATGTTCTTGGCCACCGAGATGCCCAAGGCGACCGCCACACCATTCTTGGCGCCGACACCGACCGACACCGCCAGTGTCTTGACGTCTGCTCGAATCCTGCCATCATTAACCGTGCGCACGGTGACATCACCCGCGC
>JBIKKL010000365.1:0-5281 GCA_044360365.1 Burkholderiales bacterium
GTGCCGCACACCTGACGACCAGTTTCATGGCGACATACGCCGTGATCGCGTTCTTCATCGTCAGCGGCTTCATGATCTTCCTGAGCGTCTCGTCACACCGTGACGAGACAGGGAAATTCGATGTCCAGAGCTTCTTTCGGGCGCGGCTGCTCCGGATCTACCCACCGTTGCTCGCTGCCGTCTTGATTTCAATGATGGTGTACTGGGTCATCACCGGCCTGGATCTGCACGGCGCACAATCCTATCGCCTGGGCGATGAACTGTTTCTTTCCCGGGAGCGTGTCGCTTTCGAATGGGAGCGCCTCATTCCGACACTGCTCCTCCTGTACAACGTCTTTCCGAACACGACCCCACCGCTGAGCATCGATGGTCCACTCTGGACATTGAGCTTCGAGTGGTGGTTCTACATGTTCGCGATGGCGTGCGCGGGCACCCGGAGCCGCCGTCCAGCATTGTTCGGCTGGGTGCCTCTGGTCGCGCTTCTGGCGCTTTTTGGAAGGCAACCCAGCGGGACATTGTTCTGGGTGCTGTTTCTGATATGGCACGGCGGATTTCTCCTCGGCTACCTTTACGCTCACGGCCGTTTGGAATCACCCCGTACCATCCCGATCTGCGGCGCGCTTATCGCGGTTTTCATTGGGGCCATCGCGGCAATCGGTGGCGATCGAACGATCGAGCATGTCATCGAACCCCTGCAGCGCTTGGGCAACCGGGCTCATCACGTCATGATGTTCATGGCATTCATACTGACGGCAGCACTTGCGATTGCAATACGTTGCAGGATTCGCGGTCGATTTCTGGTCAGCACCGCGGAGTTTTCCTACACCCTGTATCTCGTGCACTATCCCCTGCTGTTGCTTGCATTCAGCCTTTTGCATCCCGTCGTATATCCGTTAGGCTGGGAAATATCGGCACTTGCCGCGGGCGCTTCTCTCGCTGTCATCGTCCCGATCGCAGCCAGGCTTGCGAGAGTCGTGGAGAACCGATCCATGATCGCCAGGTTATTCAACGCAAAGATGATGGTCCGCGCGAGTTCCTGACGGGGAAGTTCGTTTCCCGCCGAACATCGAAGCTTCCTCGATGTCGGTGCGCTGATTCGATTCACCGTCCCCGTGTTCGGCTAACGGTCGCTCGATCGGTACTTTTCGAACCACGCGTAAGTATCACGAATTCCCTGCTCGAGCGGAATTCGTGCACGCCACCCCAGCGCCGCCATTTTCGATACATCCAACAGCTTTCTGGGGGTTCCGTCAGGTTTGCTCGCATCCCACTCCAGATCGCCTTGAAAGGCAACGACGCGCCTGATTGTCTCGGCCAGTTCGCGAATCGTCACATCCGATCCCGTCCCGATATTGAAGAGTCCGTCTCCGATACCGGATTCCATGAGAAAAACACAGGCGTCTGCCATGTCGTCGACATGCAGGAATTCTCTGCGCGGCATGCCGGAACCCCAAACAGGCAAACCTGGATCACGCCGAATCTTCGCCTCGTGGGCTTTGCGCAGCAATGCCGGCAGCACGTGACTGCTCTGAAGGTCGAAGTTGTCGTTCGGGCCGTACAGATTGGTCGGCATCACGCTGATGTAGCGGGTCGCGTATTGTCGATTGAACGACTCGCACAGCTTCAAACCTGCGATCTTCGCGATGGCGTAGGGTTCGTTGGTCTGTTCGAGGGGCCCGGTCAGCAGGTACTCCTCCTTGATCGGCTGCGGACAATCGCGCGGATAGATGCAACTCGATCCGAGGAACATGAGGTCCATGACTCCCGCCCGGTAGGCGGCGTTGACCAGATTCGTTTCGATCACCAGGTTCTGATAGATGAAGTCGGCGCGGTAGACGTTGTTCGCCTGGATTCCGCCGACCTTCGCGGCAGCGATGAAGACGTAATCGGGGCGCTCCCGCGTCATGAAAGTGGAGACAGCGGCCTGATCGAGCAGATCCAGTTCCTGGCGGGTGCGCAGCACCACATTGGAGTAGTTGGCTGCCGCGAGACGTCGGCAAATGGCGGATCCGACCATGCCGCGGTGCCCAGCAACGAATATCTTCGCAGTCTTGTCCATGAGATCCTTATTCGTGACCCTGCACCGGGCGATAGCCGTGCTGCCTGATCAGCGCGTCGCGTTCGGCGAACCTGAGGTCCTCCCGCACCATTTCCTGCACCATCTCCTCGAACGAGATCCGAGGACGCCATCCCAGCTTCGCGTGGGCCTTGCTCGGATCACCCAGCAGCGTCTCGACTTCCGTCGGCCGGAAATATCTGGGATCGACGCGCACGACGACATTGCCGCGCGCATCGATGCCACGCTCTTCGACATCGTGGCCTTCCCAGTGAATCCCAATCCCGAGTTCACCCGCCGCGATTTCGACGAATTCGCGAACACTGAACTGCCGGCCGGTGGCGATGACGTAGTCATCAGGCTGATCCTGTTGCAGCATCAGCCACTGCATCTCTATGTAATCCCTGGCATGACCCCAGTCGCGCTTTGCATTGAGGTTCCCGAGGTAGAGGCAATCCTGGAGCCCGAGCTTTATTCGCGCCAGCGCCCGCGTGATCTTTCGGGTCACGAACGTCTCGCCCCGCCGCGGCGATTCGTGGTTGAACAATATGCCGTTGCACCCGTAGATGCCGTATGCCTCACGATAATTGATCGTGATCCAGTAGGCGTAGAGCTTCGCCACCGCATAGGGACTGCGAGGGTAGAAGGGGGTTGTCTCCCTTTGCGGAATTTCCTGGACCAGACCGTAGAGTTCGGAAGTGGATGCCTGATAAAAGCGCGTTTTGCGTTCCAGCTTCAGAATGCGGATGGCTTCCAATAGTCGCAGCGCACCGAGCGCATCCGCGTTCGCCGTGTACTCCGGCTCCTCGAACGAGACGGCCACATGCGATTGCGCAGCGAGATTGTCGATCTCGTCCGGCTGCACCTCCTGGAGGATGCGTATGAGGTTGGTCGAATCGGTGAGATCGCCATAGTGCAGGATGAAGCGACGATTGCGCTCGTGAGGATCCGAGTAGATATGGTCGATGCGTTCCGTATTGAAGCTGGAGGCACGGCGCTTGATGCCGTGCACCTCGTAGCCTTTGTCGAGCAGGAACTCGGCGAGGTAGGAGCCGTCCTGACCGGTAACGCCTGTGATCAAAGCCTTTCGTGCCGTCATTCGGGGCTATTCCTTCGAGATCGTGCCTGAAACCTATCGCCGGTAACGGCTGAATGCACATCGAGTTCCGCAATACCTGCGACGGACCGGCTTCTACGGCAACGAATTCGTCAGTTTACCGGCTCGATGTCGACTCGTCCGATTCGCAAACCGTACCGGCCACTCTCCTCAATGAGAAACGCCGTCGCGCTTGAGAACTTTCATCGCCGTGAGCCAGAGAATCCTCAGATCGAAGCAGATCGATCGGCGTTCGAGATACTCGGCATCGAGATCGACCTTCTCGGGAATCGGAATCTCGTCGCGCCCGTTGACCTGCGCCCAACCCGTAAGACCGGGGGTAAGTTCGTGAACGCCTCGCTCCGTCCGCAACGCGATGAGGTCGTCCTGATTGAAGAGTGCCGGCCTCGGACCGACGAAACTCATCTCACCCTTCAGAATGCTCCACAGCTGAGGCAACTCGTCCAAGCTGCTCTTGCGCAGGAACGACCCCACCGGTGTCAGGTACTTTTCTGCGTCCCGAAGCAGGTGCGTCGCCACTGCGGGCGTATCAATGCGCATGCTGCGGAACTTCGGCATCCTGAAGATCCGGTTGCGCCGCCCGATGCGATCCGACCAGTGCAGTATGGGCCCCTCTGACGTGAGCTTCACGAGCAGCGCGATGCCGAAAAACAGCCACGCGCAGCAAGCCATCAGAACGACCGAAAGAACGATATCAAGAACGCGCTTCAATTTTGTACTGTTCACCCATAAGACGCAGACCTGCACTCAGACTCATCGGCGGCACCCAATCGAGCAAACGGATCGCCTCCGATGCGTCCACCTGCAGCGACCCGCAGAGCCGCTGCGCCAACTCCGGTTTACCGACGATTCTGGCCACAAGCGTCAGCAGCCGGGGAGGCACGGGAAACAGCCGCACCCGCAAGCCCGCGGCTTCACCAACAGCGCGGAGCAGTGCCGGAGTAGACACGTCCTCGCCGTCACTCACCAGGAAGGTGCGGTTCGCGGCGGCGGGATGCTCAGCGCATCGAACGAGAAAGTCCACCAGGTTGTCGAGTCCCACGAGACTACGCCGATTCTCGATAGCGCCCAGGGGGAGCGGCATACCCATGGCCAGCCAGCGAAGCATGCGAGACAGGTTGCCTGGTGCGCCTGGCCCGTATACAAGCGGCGGCCGCACGATCACGACTTTCATTTCAGCCGACCGGACGAGAGAGTGCAGTCCCTCCTCTGCTTCCAGCTTCGAAGCGGCATACACACTGCCCGGAGCCGGCGGGTCGTCGGAACGGAATGGTCGATCGATCGTTTCGTTGCCAAGTACGCCGATGGTGCTTACAAACACGAACCGGCTTACGCCGGCATCGAGCGCCTGTCGAGCCAGGTTCAATGTTCCATCCGTATTGACCCGCCGGAACGATGCCGCCGGATCTTCGTTCGTTTCATGAAGAATATGCGCCCTCGCCGCACAGTGAATGACCGTTGCGACACCATCGAGCGCGGATCGCCAATCCGTCGTACCATCGATTTCGCCGACAGTCGCAACCTCGATTCCGAAGGGCAGCGCATCGGCATCGCGCCTCACCGCGGCGCGAACTGGCCACTTTCCTTGCGCCAGGCGTTGCGCGAGACGGGATCCCACGAACCCGGTCGCGCCCGTCACGAGTACGGGATGCATCGTCTCAGGTCGGCCGGGCCAGGAACTGGCCACCCCGGGACATCAGCTTGCCGATGACGAAGGGCAACAAGGAGGGATTCAGCGAATGCAGCTTCAGCGCGCGCCAGATCTCCTGGTTCTGCTGCAGGATGTTTCGCCACGTACTGTTCGTCGTTCCTCCCAGCCGCATGTTGACCAGCACCTCGGGAAGATAACGGGAACGGATTCGGTTCACCTCCAGGAAGCGGGTCATCAATTCCATGTCGGCGGCGATCGGAAACCTCAGATCGAAGCGCCCGCATCGGTCGTACGCCGACCGCCGCGCGAAAAAGGTTGGATGCGGTGGTACCCACCCGCGCAGGAACGCTCCTGGCACGAACGGCGACGACCTCCAATACCGAACGACGGCCTGCACATCGTCTTGACGAACGTACTGCAAGTCGCCGAAACAAGCGTCGATATCCGAATCTTCGAA
>JBIKKL010000122.1:0-10033 GCA_044360365.1 Burkholderiales bacterium
ATGATCTCGTCGTAAGCTGCATTCACTGCAGCGCCCCCCGACACATTCAACCGAATCACGCCGGCCTCGGTCTTGTGCGGTACGTCCGGTGATTCGAGCTTGAGCGCCACCGGGATGGCGAGCGCGCGAGCAGCCTCGACAGCCTCGGCGGCAGACGACACGAGACGCTCCTGGACCACGGGCACGCCGTAGGTAGACAGCACCGTCTTGGCTTCGCGCTCGGTGAGTATCGTGTTTGCCGATGCGTCGATCAGGCGCCGCGCTTCTGATGCCGCCCCTGCAGGCGCGATTCGCTCGTCATGGCCGGCTCGGTCGGCAATGCGGCGAGCCGCGTGATACCGATGCCACGCACCCAAGGTTGCGAAACAGTGTTCGATCGACTGAAAGCATGCGATGTTCGGATTC
Organism: Burkholderiales bacterium; assembly: GCA_044360365.1. GTDB lineage: Bacteria > Pseudomonadota > Gammaproteobacteria > Burkholderiales > WYBJ01 > WYBJ01. The sequence continues at coordinate 406 of JBIKKL010000122.1, forward strand.
GCTTCTGCTTCGCTCGTGCTCGGCCCGCCGATCCAGCCGCCGGCGTAAGCGAAGCACACGGGCTTGCCGAGCCCCTCCCCGGCCTCGGCCATACCGCGCGCGCGATGCACACTGCCCTGGCTCAACGTGGTATGCGGCACCACGATCGCACCGAAGGTATCACCCGTCAGCATCGCCTCGACGGCTTTGCCTGCAATCGTGTTGTCGCGTGTGAACATGGCCGTGAGATCGCACGGATTGCGCAGCGCACCGAACTCGGGCACATAGGGCCGCAGACGCGCCTTCATGTCGTCCGGCAGCTGCGGCATCGGTACACCGTGGGTCTCGGCCGCATCGGTTGCCGCAATCAGGGCACCACCCGACGCACCGATCACCGCCACGCCGTGCGCCCGAGGAGGACCGAGCCGATCGAACTTGCCGAAGAAGGCCGCAGTCTGCATCACGTGATCGATGGCCGGCACGACGACGAAACCGGCGCGCCGAAAGAGCGCCATGTACGCTTCGGTCGAGCCAGCGAGCGACCCCGTATGCGACAGCGCGGCCGTGGCGGCATCCTTCCCCTGCCCGAGCTTGCAGATCACGACCGGCTTGCCGGCCTTGCGCGCGAGCTCGCCGGCTTCGAGCAGTTGCAGCGGATTGGGCATGCCTTCGAACAAGCATGCGATCACGGCACAGGCGGGATCGTCCGCGAGGAAGGCGATTTCGTCTGCGATATTGACGTCGGCACCATTGCCGAACGTCAGCACATGGGTGATGTTCATGCCGCGACGTTCGGCCTGCCCGAGTGCGAAGCCCAACGCACCGGACTGACTCACGATCCCGATTCCCGGGCCGCGTGGCAGATTGACTTCCATCTCGCCGGATGCAAACGACATCATCGCGAGCAACGGAAAATTCACGAAGCCGAGACAGTTCGGTCCGACGATCTTCAATCCGGTTTCGCGCGCGATGGCGGTGATGCGTGCCTGATCGGCAGCGTGCTCAGGCACACCCGTCTCGGCGTAGCCGGACGCGAACACGACTGCGCCGCCCACACCCTTGGCTGCGCAATCCAGCAATGCGGCCTCGATGTGTTCGCGCGGCACGCAGAGGAGCGCACAGTCCGGCACCTCGGGCAACGCCGCCGCAGAGGGATAGCAGGGCTCGTTGCCGATGTTCTCGTAGCGCGGATTGACCCGCAGGATGCGGCCGCGATACTTTGCCATGTTTGCGATGGTGCGTGCGCCGAACGACTGCGCATTGGCGGAAGCGCCGAACACCGCCACGGACTGCGGATTGAAGAGCCGCGCCAACGCGGCGTGCTGATAAACGCCGCGCGGCGGCGTACCGGAATCGGCGCCGCCCATGGTCAGCGCCCCTTGAAGACGGGCTTGCGCTTCTCCACGAACGCGCGCTGCGCTTCCTTGGCATCCTCGGTGAACGAGAGCTGCACGGTGATGTCCTGTTCGAAGCGATAGCCGTCGCGCTGGGGCATGTTGTCGCACACCGTATACGCCTTCTTCGCGAGGCGTATGGCCGTCGGGCTTTTGGAAGCGATATTGCGGGCCATCTTGAGTGCTTCTTCCATCAGCTGCTCACGCGGCACGCAAGCGACCAGCACCCCGATCCGGTAGAGGTCGGCGGCGGGGATGCGATCTCCCGTGAAGACGATGCGGCGCCCGAAGGACTTGCCGACCAGATTCGACAACATCGCGCAGCCGCCCGCGAGCCCCACGTCGATCTCGGGCATGCCGAAGACGGCGTTGTCGGAAGCCATCATGATGTCGCATGCCGCCATCAGCCCGAAGCCCGCACCCAGGGCCGCCCCGTTGACGGCGGCGATCACGGGAATCGCGCATTCGCGTATCGAGTTGGTGTACTCGCGCGCCGTGCGATTGTGCCGGGCGTAGTCGCCCGGCTGCTTCACCATGCCGCGGCGCTCCTTGATGTCGGCGCCGGCGCAAAAAACCTTGCCCGCCCCGGTCAGGACAGCAACGCGCACGTCTTCCCGGTCGTTGAACGAGTCGAACACGTACATCATCTCGTCGCGAAACTGCGCGTTCTGCGCGTTGACGGGCGGACGATCCATCGTGACCGTCGCGACGTAGTCCTGCACGTCGAGTTTGATGAATTCGAGATCCATGAGCGTTCCTGTCATCGAATAGGCCGGATTGCGAAGCGAGGTATCCCGCCCTACTTCGGCACCCCGAATTCACGTCGGCATACATCCGCCAGCGCCGCCACGCCCTGCTGAATCTCTTCGTGACTGGAACTCGCAAAGCACAAGCGCAGACGGCTCTTCGCGCGCGTCTTGTTCACCGACCACTCGGGCCCCGGATTGATGCATACGCCCGCACCCAGCGCCGACTGGTAGAGCTTCATGGTGTCGACCTCGTCGGGCAGCTTGATCCACAGGAAGATGCCACCCTTGGGATCCTCGAACTGGGCAGCATCGCCGAAGGATTGCCGCAAAGAGTTCATCAGCGTATCGGCCTTGGACCGCAGGGCCTGACGCAGCATGGGCACATGCTTGAAGAAATGGGCGCTCGCGTACTCGGCCAACACCATCTGCTCCAGCGCACCGGAACCCGCGTCGGTCTTGAGGGCGAGGATGCGAGACAGCGCGCCCCAAGGCGCCACGAGATAGCCCAGCCGCAACGCCGGCGCGATGCACTTCGAAAACGAACCGATGTGGATGACATTGGCGCTCTTGCTCAACGCGTAGATCGCGGGCGGGCGCTTGTCGCCCCAGACCAGATCGCAATAGCAGTCGTCTTCGAAGATCGGTACGCCGTACTCATCGGCGAGACGCAGCATCTCCAGGCGTCGGGCGACGGGCATCACCGTCGCCGTGGGGTTCTGCACGGTCGGCACGGTATAGATGTACTTGGGTTTGATGCCCTTGGCCTTGAGGTCGGCCAGCGTACTGGCAAGCGCGTCCATGCGCATGCCGTCGCCGTCGAGCGGCAAGCCGATGGGCGTCACGCCGAGCTTCACGAGCCGATTGATCGAACCCTGGTAGCAGTCCTCTTCGATGATGACGGTATCGCCAGCCGTGAGCAGAAGCCGGTTGACGAGGTCGAGGCCCTGCAGCGAGCCGGAGGTAATCAGCAGATCGTCGGCGCTGCAAGCGATCTCCGCATCGGCCTTGAGCTTGGTCACGAGGAAGTCGCGCAGCGGCCGATAGCCCTGGGGACCACTGTTCAGGCCGTAGGTTGCGAGGGTACGCCCCTCGCGGCGCAGGACCGCCGTGGCTGCCTCGACGATGCCGTCGAGCGGCAGGCGGTCGGGATCGTTGTTGCCGCCGGTGAAGTCGTACTTGACCCGACCCGTCCAGCGCGCCGCCGCGGGCGGCACTCCCGGGGCCAATATCGAAGTGAAATCGAATGGTGTTGCGCTCATGATCGAGTCTCCTCCCTTGGGCACGTTTTCGAACCCCGATTGTCGGCGAAAGCGCGCAGAAGACAAAGCGGCGCGCCTACATCTGCCATTGCGCGCGGAGAGTGAACGGTGAACGCCTTTCGTCTAAGCGCCGGTTGCGGGCGGGATTGCGGATAGCTGTGCCAGGCACGTGCCTGGCACAGCTATCCAGAAGTACAAGCCCTTCAGCGGACACGCCACTGCCAGAACCGATAAACCGCGGCGCCCCTTCCCTTTTCCCATTTCCCTCTTCCCAGCGTCGCAGTTGCAACGTGTCAGGCCTTCACGTACTGATGCCCCTTCATGATCGCCCGCACCTCCTCGAGCCCGCGTGCCTTCAACATCCGCGCCACGCGATCGTCCTCGTCGGCGGCGAGCGCCTTGGCATGGAAGACGACTTCCTCGAGCCGGTCCGCCGGAAACTTGACGGCGCCGTTCTCGTCCATGTGGATGATCTCACCCGGGGCGATGTCCATGCCGGCGATCTGCACCGGCACCTGCACGGCCTGGATCTCCTGCGGACCATGCCCGGCACAGATCCCGCGGGTCAGATACTGGAATTTCATCGGCCGGATCTCGTGGATGTCGCGTGAAGGTCCGTTGGTCACCGCACCGATGGCGCCGCATGCACGCATCGCAGACGTCATGTTGCCGCCGCTCAAGCCCACCTTGTCTGCAATCTCGCCGGGAAACTTCTGCTGGAAACAGAAGATGGATGGCTTGCCTAGCTTGTCCATGGCTTCGCAGACTTCCAGCAGCGAATGGCCTTTGTAGGTGTGATCGGGCAAGCTGTACGTGCACGTGACCGCGTAGCCCGCAATCGGACCCAGTTCCGGATACCAGCAGCTCAACGTGTTGTTGGTGTACCAGTTCTCCGACCAGGGGTTGTAGATCTCCAGGCAGTGAGGGCGGCCCGGATACGTCGCAACGACGTTCGTGATGGTCGGCGTATCGAACTTCTTCAGTGCTTCGAGCAGTTCCAGGTCGTTCATTCGGGCGGGTTCCTATTCCGGTTGTGGACCGACATACTTCGAAAGCGGGCGGATCATGCGGCCGGTCTTCTGCTGCTCCAGCGCGTGGGCGATCCAGCCTGCACTGCGGCCTATGGCGAAGACAGGCATGAACGCATCGCGGTCGAGGCCCACCGCATCGAGCAGCAGTGCGGCGTTGATCTCCAGATTCGTCTGCAGCGAGCGCCCGGGCTTGTGACGCTCGAGCGCCGCCAGTGCGCGCCGTTCGAAATCGGCCGCGAAGGCGAGGCGCCCGACGGAAGGGCCCAGGCGCTGCAGCGATTCGCGCAGCGCGTCGGCCCGGGGATCCCGAACCCGGAACACCCGATGCCCGAATCCCATGAGACGGCCGCCAGCGGCGAGTTTGCGTTCCAGCCAGGCATCGACATCGCCGGATGCGGCTGCGTCGTCGAGCATGTCGAGCGTCGGACCGGGCGCACCCCCATGCTTCGGCCCGGTGAACGTGCAGTAGCCCCCGAGCACTGCCGAGGCGATCGATGCCTGCGTCGATGCCACGACCCGTGCCGTGAAGGTAGAGGCGTTGAAGCCGTTGTCCATCACCGCGACGAAATAGGTTTCAAGCGCATCAGCAACTGCTGCGTCGACCGACTGACCGTGCGTCATGCGAAGAAAGTCCGCCGCGGTACCGAGCGATGGATCCGGCGCGACGGCAGCCAATCCCTTGTGTGTGCGGATCAGCGCAGCGATGCCCACGGGCAGCGCCGACGCAATCTGGCTGGGCGTGGCGTCGTCCGGCGTCGCCGACAAACACATGCGCACGCCCTGAATCAGGGGCTGCCGAGCCGCAGCATCGAGCCACTGCGCCAGGCGCGAGTAGGCAAGCTTGCGTCCTTCGGCGAATTCGCGATGCATGCGCTGACGCGTAAGCCCGTCCGCTGCGAAACCGTCCCACAGAATCGCGACGGCGCCTTCGAAGCCGTGGCGCTTGATGAGGTCCTGCACCGTGTAGCCGCGCACGAGCACGACGCCGCGCTCGCCGTCGGTGTCGCTCAATACCGTTTCGGCGGCGATGAGCCCTTCGAGTCCGCTGTCCATCGTCCTCCTCCATCGAGTCCCGGGTAGCCGATGTTACCGCTGCAGCTCGGCATCCGGGTTCTACTTGCGACGGGCTGCGACTTCGCCTCGATGAATCGGGGCGGTGCTCAGTTCAGCTTGACCCCGGCCTTTCGCGCCACGGCACGCCAACGTGCGATCTCCGTGGCGACGTGCTTGGCCGCCGCCTCCGGTGTCACGGCTCGCGGCTCGACACCGTCACTCGACAGTCGTTCGCTGATTTCCGCTGACGTGACGATGGCATTGACCTCACTATTGAGCCTCGACACGAGGGGCTGGGGAAGTGCCGCGGGACCCATCACGCCGTACCAGGATGTCGCTTCGTACCCTGCCAGCGTTTCGGCAATTGCCGGCGTATCGGGGAGTGCTTTCACCCGCGCCGGCGTAGTCACGGCGAGCAGACGCAGTCGGCCGGCCTGGATGTGCGCACGCACGACCAGCATGCTGATCCAGGTCATGTCGACCTGCCCGCTCAGCGTATCGATCAGTGCAGGCCCCGATCCCTTGTAGGGGATATGCAGCAAATCCACACCGGCGCTCGCTTTGAAAAGCTCGCCCGCGAGATGCGGACTACCGCCGTTACCCGAGGATCCGAACTTGAGCTGTCCCGGGCGCTGCTTAGCGAGAGCAACCAATTCCGGGATATTGTTCGCTTTCACGCTGGGATGAACCACCAATACGAGCGGCGACACACCGACTAGCGCAATGGTGCGCAGATCCTTGATCGGGTCGAAGGTGAGGCGTGGATTGAGGGCTGCATTGGTCGCGAACGAATTTGACACGGTCATGAGCGTGTAGCCGTCGGGCGCCGCCCGGACCGTGATTTCCATCCCGATGTTGCCGCTCGCACCAGCACGGTTGTCCACAACGACTTGTTGCCCCAAGCGTTCGGCGAGCTTGCCTGCAATGAGTCGCCCGACGAAATCCGTCGCCCCTCCAGGCGCGAATGGCGCCACCATGCGAATCGCGCGCGTGGGATAAGCCGCCTGGTCCGCGGACCAGGCAGAGCTCACTGGCAGGGCCGTGAGGGCGAACATGCCCGACCATGTCAAAAAAGGCGAAAACGCGGCTCTCGCCGCTGTCGTGACGATCTTGGGCATGCTGCTCCTCCGTGCGCGTGATGCGCCAACCCATGAAGGATAACCTGCTGCCCCAGATTACTGGGCCTGGCACGGTCAATCGGAGCGGGGAGAAAGGCCGGGACCGCCATGCCTCACGATAAGTTTCGACGCCTTCGATCAACGACGGATTCAGCACCGATGCGAAATTCGGTGCCAGGCACGTGCCTGGCACCGAATTTCGCCCTGCCCCAAGGAACCCGTCAGGCCCGTATCGGCGGCGCCGCTTGCGCAGCGCGGCCGCCGAACATGTCGTAAGCGACGGCCTCGCGCACTTCGTCGAGGTCCATGCCGTGGCGCTCGATGAGTTCTGCACTGTCGGCGATGATGGCATCGACGTCGCCGAGGGCCTGCAGGCGCTTGTAGAGATCGGGCACGCGTATCCCCATCGCCTCGCCGATCAGTTCCATGAAGTTGATCAATTCGAACGGAACATCTGGCTGGAACTTCACCAGCTCGCGATGGCACCCGTGGAAGAGCGAAGCAAATGCAGTCACTCCGGCTGCACGCGCCGCCGCGAACTCCTTCTCGCGGACTTCGGCCTTGAACTTGGGCAGCACCGAGAGATGGCTCGCCTGGGTACTGACGACCGGCACGTCGAGATCGACCACTTCCAGGCCGGGAATCGCGCGCAGCACGGTCTTCACCGCCGTGTTGATGCCGGGCACCGCCGCGCGCTCCTGGATCGCCACACGCTTCTCGACCCGATGGACGAAGAGCTTGCGCAGATCGTCCAGTCGTTCCTCGAAGAACTCCGCGATCGGGCTCAGATCGAACGGCACGCGCCCATACGCCTGCTCGTAGGCCGGCAGTGCGATCTCGCCGATCTGGACCTGACAGCTCGGACACCAGGACACCACGCGCGCCGCCTTCGGCCGCGCCAGCCGCTCGATGGTATTGAAGCCGAGCTTCCCCGTGGTCGCGGCATCGCCCTGCTTTAAATGCTGAATGCCGCAGCACGTCGCCACTCCACCCATCACTTCGTATTTCACGTTCAACGCATCGAGCACATCGAGCACGAGCAAGGCGATATGAGGGGTCTTGCCGATGTTGCAGCCCGTATAGAAGACGATGTCGGGCTCGCCGATGTACTCGTCCTGCGCCTTGAGGGCTGGACTGAATCGGGCCAGGACCTCCGGCGGGAGCAGCAGGCGCGATATCACGCGTGTGCTTCGATTCATGCTGCCGAAGAACTTGTGCGATGCACGTCGCACGGCATCGTCGCCCAGCTTCTCGCGCGATGCGACCCGGGCCATGTTCACCATGAATCGCGGATTCACGCCGTGGGTGCACGCCGGCATGCACTTGCCGCTGTTGGTACAGACATCGGCCCAGCGCTCGGCCTGCGGTGTGCCTGCGCCGCCCGAGAGCAAATCGATCGTACCGGCTGCGATCGACGCGCCGTCGCCCGGGTTCAATCCGGCCGGTTCGACCATCGGGCACGCCTGCACGCAATCGCCGCACTTCGTGCAGGCCTCGATCGTCGCTTCGACGCGATCACGTATCGCATCCAGGAACAGTGCAGTCGCGGAAGCAGACATCGCGAGTACTCCTCGGGCATGGTGCATGACATGCTAGCAGTTGCCCCGCCACGGTCCAACCGCAACGTCGCCAGGGACTTGCGTTCGGCGTCTCGATGCGCGAAAACCGGCAATGTCGTCCGTCGTCCAGCAAGGAGTTCGCCATGCCCCAGTATCTTCCGAGCCCTCGTGATTGGGTCCGCGAGCAAGTCGACCTGTACGAGAAAAGCGGCGGCACGCAAGGCACGACCCTGCGCGATACGGGTTTGCCGGTAATCATCGTCACGCACACCGGCAACAAGACCGGCGCCATTCGCAAAACGCCGCTCATGCGCGTCAAGGACGGGGGCAGCTACGTTCTGGTCGGTTCGCAAGGTGGGGCCCCTACGGATCCGGTCTGGGTTCACAACCTGCGGGCGCATCCCGGCGTCGAATTGCGCGACGAAACGGAAGTCACGGCCATGCGAACGCGTGAAGTGTCAGAGGTTTCCGAGCGTGACCGGCTGTGGAAACTGGCCGTCGCGGCCTATCCGCCGTACGAGGACTATCGCAGGAAGACGACGCGAACGATCCCGATCTTCGTGGCGGAGCCGGTCGGAGCTTCCTGACCTCTGCTGCGTCGAGTGGACGACGCGGTCGAAAGCTCTCCGACCAGGACGGGTATCATCGTCACGCGGCAGCGCATGACACGCCGTTCAACAGACGAAAGAGCCCACCACGCACATCGCACCGAGCATGAAGACGGATCCGACCGTGCACCAGAAATTGACGGGCTGCTCCTCCCGGATAACCACGGTTCGGAAGTATGCCTTGCCGGTAAAGACGGCGGTGACGCACGCGATGATCAAGCCGGCACCGAACACGCGTACCATCGTGACGTTCTCGGGCTGAATCTGGCAAACAGGACGCGACATGGGATGTTCCCGGCAGTTGCTAGGAACGAATCAGACGGCGCAAACTCCAGAAACTTGAGTCGGTGTCCGCCAACGGGCTCGCCGCTGCCGAGGCCGCATGCACACCACTGTCGAAGGGACACGCGAGACTGATGCAATTTATCGCGCCGGTTCGACACACCGGATTGCACAGCAGCGGGCAGCGGCCTACGAGACGTCAGGGCGTCGCCGCTCGTTCAAGCCGGTACGCGCAATCCTCTGCGTGGTTTTCCAGCAGGCCGTTGATGTCGGTCGTCAGCCGCTTGCAATGCCGGCATCGGTACTTGTACATCTCGCCTTCGAGGTTCTCCTGCGGATACTCGATGTCGAACGCATTCGAATACGGCTCCCGATCGTAATAGCCCACGGGGCTCGCCCCGTCCGCAGACCTGGTGTCGGTCATGTCGATCTCCGTCGGCAGCCGCACCCTCGGTGCGGTCCGCTTCAATTGAGTTTGAGATGGGTGTCGGCGAGGAGTTTCTTGATCCGAGCGACATCGCTGCGCACGCGCTCGGCGAGTTGCTCCGGCGTCCCGGGTGCCGGTTCGGCGCCCTGATGCTGAAGCCACTCGCGCG
>JBIKKL010000214.1:0-7631 GCA_044360365.1 Burkholderiales bacterium
ATCTCCGTGCTCAGACGGTGGACGACATCGCGCGGCACGCCGGCCGGACCGAAGAGGCCCAGAAACGCGGCCGTGGCAAACCCCTTCACACCGGCTTCGTGGACCGTCGGCACGTCGGGCAATGCGCCCATCCGGTGCGCGCTGCTCACGGCGAGCGCGCGCAGTCGGCCGGTTCGCACGAGCGGCACGGTCCCGAGCGGACTGCTGAAGATGATCGGCACCTGGCCTGCGACGACGTCCGCCAGTGCGGCGCCCGCCCCCTTGTACGGCACATGGATCATCTCGACCTTCATCGCCGTCCGCAGCAGTTCCATGGCGATGTGGCCGGCCGACGCCATGCCCGCGGACGCATAGACGACATCGCCGGGTCGCGCTCGAACGAATTTGACGAACTCGTCGAGCGTACGCACCGGCAACGACGGATGCACCGTCAGCAGGTAGGGCTGATCCATGCCGAGTGCGATCGGCGTGAAGTCGCGCTCGATGTCCGTTTTTCGGTGCGTGATGCTCGCAACCAGTTGGCCGGTCCCGCTAACCATCAGCGTATAACCATCCGGCGCGGAACGCACGACATGCTCGCCGCCGATGGTGCCGGATCCGCCAGGGCGGTTGTCTACGACGATCTGCTGTCCGAGCGCCGGCGACATACTGCGCGCGAGGAAACGCGCGAAAGTATCGGCCCCACCGCCCGGCGCGAGCGGCACGACGAATCGAACCGGCTTGACGGGATACGAGGATGTCTGTGCCCAGGCGGGCAGCGCGAGCAGCGCGAACGCAACAGCGAAGATTCGTTGCATCATCGTGCGATCCCGTACTCGGCCACCAGCCGCGCCCAGCGATTTACCTCGTCGACGACCATCGCGTTGGCAACGCCTAACGGATGCCCGCCGCCGTCCCGCGCAACAGCTTGCCGGTGAGCTGCCCGGTGTGATCGCCGTTGCGAAACGCCACTTTGCCGCCGACGATGGTCGCGAGTATGCCGGTGGATTTCTGCTTCAGGCGCCGCGCGCCGGTGGGCAGATCGTTCTCGATCGTCGGCAGCTCGGGGGCGATCTTCGCGGAATCGAATACGTTGATGTCCGCGATGGCACCATGCCGCAGCAGACCACGGTCCGTGAATCCCCAGGCCACTGCCGGCGCCAGCGTAATCATGCGCACACCTTCTTCGAGGGAGAACGCCTGCTTCTCGCGCACCCAGTAGGCCAGCAGATGCGTATGGATGGAAGAATCCATGATGAGGCTCACGTGCGCGCCCGAATCCGAAAACGTCATCACGGTGCGCGGATGGCGCAGCGTGGCGAGCGCCTCGGCGTCGTTCTTCGGTACGGTGGCCACGTCGAACTGCATGAAGAGCTGGTTGAAGTTGCTCTCGACCGCGAGATCCATCATGACTTCGACCGGATCGCAGTTGCGCTGGGCCGCGATCTGCGCCACGGTGGGATTCTTCGACACCGCGCTGTAAACGACGTACATGTTGTCGTAGTCCGGCTTGCGGGGCTCGCCGCCGCCGGTGCGATAGCTGCCGGTGCGCGTCGCTTCGATCAGGCGCCTGCGCGTCGCCGGATCCTTGAAGGCCTGGCGCTGCGCTTCGATCGGCAACGCGCGCACATCGGCCCACTCCGCGAAATCGTCGAACTGCAGTCGGCCCTTGAACGACAGGCAGTGCGAGATGCCGCGCGTGTGCGTCTGGCCGAACATGCGACCGCCGGCTGCTGCCGTCTCGTCGAGCAGATCGAGCGCATCCTGCGTCCCCTCGCTGCCCGAAGGAATTCCGAACGTGATGGGCACGCCACTTTTCACCGCGAGATCCCGCAGCCGATCGTTCACCGCCTTGCGCACCGCGGGATCCTTCGAGCGCGACTCGCGCTCGCGGGCGTATTCGAAGATGCCACGCCCTGTCTTGCCTACGAGGCCGACCAGATGGCTCAGTTCATCCCACGACGCGTGATAGGAGGCGACAGGACGGTTGTCAGGCTCCGGAAGCTTGTGACCGTTCGACAGCGAACTGGTGAAACCGATCGCGCCGGCATCCAATGCATCGGTCAGCTCGCGCTCCATCGCACCCATGTCATCCGCATTCGCGTGCTGCTCGAACGCCCGCTCGCCCATCACATGGGTGCGCAGGGCCGAGTGACCGATGTTCGACGCGTAATTGATGGCTTTGGGCAGACGGTCGACCACGTTCATGTAGTCGCGGAACGACGTCCACTCCCAGTTGATGGCGGCCGCCATCGCGTCGGCCGAGATGTCTTCCGCGCGAGCGATGTTGGAGACGATGAGATCGCGTTGCTCGGGCGCGCCCGGCGCGAGCGTGAAGCCGCAATTGCCCATCACAGCGGTCGTAACCCCATGCCAGCAGGAGCAGCTCCCGATCGGATCCCAGAACACCTGCGCATCCATGTGGGTATGGCCGTCGATGAAGCCCGGGGTCACGACTTGGCCGGAAGCATCGAGCTCCTCCTTGCCCTTCTCCGGGATGCGGCCGATGGCCACGATGCGGTCTCCCGATACCGCGACGTCGGCGCGATAGCTCGGCAGACCAGTGCCGTCGACGACAGTACCGTTGCGAATCACGAGATCGTACATGGTGCTCCTCCTTAGCCTGGATTTCGTCGGTGGGCAAAGCAGAATCGGAGCGAGCCGATGCTTCGCGCAGACGACAGCCTAACATAGCGAACGAGGTCGATGCATACGCCGCGGTTGTCCCGTGAAAAGGGCTCGATGACCGCATTGACGCGCAAGTCCAACATGTGAATTGGATGGCGCATGTGCGCCGCGAAGCGTCCGTGTAGGCGCTAGTCCAGGACTTTCAAGTTCGCCGCCTTGATCACCTGGGCGAAGGTCGCCACCTCCGCTTCGAGGAAGCTGCGGAAAGCCTCCGGGCCGAGCACGAAGGGCTGTACGCCCTGGACGGCGAGTTTCTCCTTGAACGACGCCGATTCCTGGATTTGGCGAATTTCGCCCGCCAGCGTCGCAACGATCGGCGGCGGCGTTCTGGGCGGCACGACGACGCCGAACCAGTTTCTCGCCCGGTAGCCGGGGAGCCCTTGTTCGGCAAACGTCGGCACTTGCGGCAGACCCGCCAGGCGCGTGGCGCCGCCAACGCCGATGGCACGAAGCTTTCCGCTCCTCACGTGGGGAAGCACCGTGAGTGCGTTGTTGAAAGCAAACGACACTTCTCCACCGAGCAGCGCCGTCATCCCGGGGCCGCCGCCCTTGTAGGGCACCGCCTTGAGTTGGCTGCCGGCGACCACGTTGAACAGCTCGAGTGCAAGATGGTTGGCACCGCCGCGATTCGAGACGGCGCCTTTGAGATAGCCGGGCCGCGTCTTGGCCAGCGCGAGAAACTCGGCGAGGTCCTTGGCAGGTACGGATGCGTTCACGACGAGGACATAGTCCGTACTGACCAACGCCGCCACCGGAACGAATGCACGCAGGAAATCGTCGTACGCCGGATTCGCATGCAGAACAGGACGGATGGCAAGCGAAGCCGTGGCAAGCAGCAGCGTGTGCCCGTCCGGGGCAGCGCGTCGCAGCGCTTCCGCTGCGATCATCCCGTCGGCGCCGGGCCGATTGTCCACGACGACCTGGCGTCCCCAGCGCGCCGTCAGCCCTTCGCCCACGAGTCGGGCGATCAGCGACGTGCTGCCCCCGGGCGCATTGCCCACGATGAATCGCAAGGGTCGACTCGGATACGTCGCCTGAGCCCAACCATTGCCCGGCTCACCGGCAAGCAGCAACGCAATGCTTGCCATGACTGCGTGCAGGATTCTGCGCATGAACCTCTCCGTCGAGTTCGACCGCCACGACCGGTCGCGTCGTTTCCTATTTGAGCTTCGATCCGCTCAGCACGACACCGGTCGCGTCGAGCACTTGGCGCCATTTCGCGAGTTCGGACTTGATGTGCGCCGAGAATTCCTCCGGCGTGGAGCCCACAGCCGTCGAGCCGTCGGCCGAAAGACGTTTCACAACGTCCGGGGAATTGATCGCCTCCACCAGACCGGCGTGCAGCTTGCGCACCATCTGCGGCGGTACACCGCGTTGGGTCACTACCCCATACCATTGATCGACCTCGTAGTTCGCAACCCCCAGTTCGGCGACCGTCGGCAGGTCGGGAAGCACGGGCGAGCGCGCCTTGGCAGTGATGGCCAGCGGCTTGGCGCGCCCGGCCTGAATGTGCGGCCGCAGACTGATCGGCGTTGCGAGTCCGACCTGCATCTCGCCGGCGATTGTCGCCGTGATTGCGGGTTGCGCGCCCTTGTACGCAACATGGCGAAGCTTGATGCCCGTTCCCATGGCGATCATCTCCCAGCCAAGATGCGAGATGCTCGACATGCCGCCCGTGCCATAGCGCAGCTTGCCCGGATTGGCGCGCGCATAGGCGATCATTTCCTTGAATGAACCGACCTGCAACGACGGATGGTGATAAACGATGTAGAAAAGCGACGTCAGCTGCGAGACCGGCTGGACCGATCGATCGAGCGGATACGGCCAGTTGGGGATCACCATCGAACTGATCGGATGCGTTGCGGTCACCATCATGATCGTGTGACCGTCGGGCTGCGCCTTGCCCAGTTGCTCGTATGCCAGCACGCCGGAAGCGCCCGGACGCGCATCGACCACGACCGGCTGCCCCCAGGACAGCGTGAGCTTTTCACCGACGGCGCGAGCAGTGGCGTCTACGCCGGCACCCGGCGCCGTTGCGATCAGGAACCGTATCGGCTTGCGCGGAAACTCCGTTGCCTGTGCCAACACGGACGACGGCAACGCTGCACCCGCCAGCATCGCGGCCCATCTCAATCTGCCAGCTGCGTTCGTGTCCATGCCATCCTCCTTTGGATCCTCGCTGTCCGGCCCGCCGCGACAGATCGACTTTACTGCACCTTGATCGAGCGCTGCTTGACGACATCGGCATACTTCGCGGCATCGGCACGTATACGGGCGGCAAACTCGTCCGGCGTCGCGACATAGGCGTCGGATCCCATCGCCTCCATCTTCTCCCTGATATCGGGCAACGCCAGGATGCGGGTAACTTCTGCGGCCAATCTGTCCACGATCGGGCGCGGCATACCTGCCGGCCCCACCAGTCCCTGCCAGAAACCGACATCGAAGTTCTCCACGCCGCCCTCGCCGAAGGTCGGCACGCCGGGCATGCCCGGAAGACGCCGCTTGCCCGAGACGGCGAGCGCCTTGAGCCGTCCGTTGTTCACATGGGTGACGACGTTGATCGGATTGCCGAACATGAGTTCGACCTGGCCGCCGATCAGATCGGTGACCGCAGGCGAACCGCCCTTGTAGGCGATGTTCTGCATGCGGATGCCGACGCGCATGCTGAAGAGTTCTCCGGCCAGATGCGCGGGGCTGCCGGCGGAAGCGGTTGCGTAGTTGATCTGCCCGGGCCGCGATTTCGCGATCCGGACGAGGTCGGCAATGCGCTTTGCGGGAAACGAAGGATGCGCCGCAAGCACGACTTCGACGTTCGAGATCGGGACGACCGCGGTGAAATCCTTGATCGCATCGTAAGGCACCGTCATGAGCAGCGGACTGATCACGTGCGTTGCGGTCACGAAGGCGAGCGTGTACCCGTCGGGCGGCGCCTTCGCCGCGGCCGCCGCGCCGATGGTCGCGCTGCCGCCCGGGCGATGCACGATCACGACCGGCTGGCCGAGGCTGTCGGCAAGCTTCTGCCGAATCAGATAGCCCAACGCACTCGTCGACCCGCCCGGTGCGTACGGCAGGATCAGGGTGATCGGTTTGACGGGATAGTTTTGTTGCTGCGCGTGCGCGGCGCCGATACCGGCGAGCAACGCGCACCCGATCCCTGCGACACTGAGTGTTTGCATGTTCTGTCTCCTCCTTCGCACGCACATCCTGGCTGTGTGCGGCCGCCAATCATAGCCCCAAGCGCAGCCGAGCGCGTCGAAGGCGTATGATGGTGGACCGCATCGCACCCGGAGGAGACGCGAATGAAGATACGCTGCCTGGGCGAAGGCATCGGCGCCGAGATCACCGACGTCGATGTCGACACCCTCGACGATGCCGGATTTCATGAGATCTATCGAGCGTGGCTCGACTACAACGTGGTCTGTGTGCGCGGCCAGTCGCTGAACCCCGAGCAGTTTCTTGCCTACAGCCGCCGCTTCGGTCGCCTCGTGCCGCACGCATCGAAGACGACCCAGCACCCCGAACACCCGGAAATCACGATGCTCGGCGTGAACAAGTTCAACGCCGATGGCACGCTCAACAACAAGATCTACCGTCGCGGCGCGACCAACTTCCACACGGACGGCAACTTCGAGGAGGAACCGTACAAGGCCACACAGCTCTACTGCAAGGCCGTACCGAGTCGAGGCGGGGATACCTACTTCGCGAGCATGTACGCCGCCTACGATGCGCTGCCTGCAAATCTGAAGCGAGCGCTCGAAGGCAAGTACGGCGTCTACGTCTACGGCGGACGGCGCAAGGAATACAACCCGCTGCTCACGCGCGAGGATTTCGACAACCGCAAGCCCGTACGCCACCTCATCCTCGGCATCCACCGCGAAACGGGCAAGCCCGTGCTGTACTTCGATTCGGTGAAGATCTCGCACATCGAGGGCTCGAGTGCCGACGAAAGCAACGCATTGATCGACGAGTTGACGGGCTACATGACCCCGCACGGCGCGCAATACACTCACAAGTGGCAGGTCGGCGATCTGGTCATCTGGGACAATCGCGCCTGCTACCACAAGGCCGCCGGCGACTATCCGCCGGACGAGGAGCGGATCCACTGGCGAGTATCGATCAAGGAACCCGCCGCCGCTTCCTAGGGCACATCGAGCGGCAACGAACCCTCACATCGAAGAAGGATCACCATGTCGAAGAAGCTTCGCCTCGGATTCGTCGGCGCAAACGTGCGCTCTCACTGGGCTTCGCAGTCGCACTTCCCCGCGCTGATGGCGCATCCCGACGTCGAGTTCACCGCCGTTTGCACGACACGCCCCGAGTCCGCCGAGGAGGCGCGCAAGGCCTTCAACGCGAAGCTCGCGTTCCACGATTTTCGCGAGATGGTCCGTTCTCCCGAGATCGATGCCGTGGCCGTGTGCGTCAAGGTGCCGCTGCACTACGAGCCGACGAAGGCAGCGATCGAAGCCGGCAAGCACGTCTACACCGAGTGGCCACTCGGGCGAACGACGGCGGAAGCCGAGGAACTCGCCTCCCTCGCGCGTGCCAAGGGCGTGCTCACCGTCGTCGGGCTGCAGGCTCGGGTGAGTCCCGCGGTGATGTACCTGAAGGAACTCGTCGAATCGGGCTACGTCGGCGAGGTACTCTCGTGTCACCTGAGCTGCTTTCGCGACGGCTCGCTCTCGCGGCCATCGAGCCGCACCTGGCAGCGCGACGTGACGCAGGGCGCAAACCCGCTGACCATCGCGACCGGTCACGCGATCGATGCCATGCGCTACGCCGTGGGCGACTTCGCGCGCGTCTCGAGCATGGTGAGCACGCAGGCGCGCGAGTGGTTCGAAACCGACACCAAGCGTACCGTCGAAGTCACCTCGCCGGACAACATCCAGGTCTGCGGCAAACTGAAGAGCGGTGCGGTCGCGTCGGCCCACGTGGGCGCCGCACCGTGGGCAGGCAGCGGCTTCCGG
>JBIKKL010000367.1:0-5264 GCA_044360365.1 Burkholderiales bacterium
CGGCTGGTGCAAGCACAGGAAGAGCCCCTGGTACTCGGCGTGTTTCCTCGCAACAAGGCGACGGAAACCGTCACGATGTACTCGCCGCTCGTGGACCACCTGACCGAAAGACTGGGGCGCAAGGTGACCTTGGTCACCGCCAAGGATTTCGACGCGTTCTGGAAGGGCGTGACCGAAGGTCGCTACGACATCGTTCACTACAATCAGTATCACTTCACGCGTTCGTCGCAATCCTACCGGGTCATCGCGCACAACCAGGAGTTCGGGAAGAACGCCGTCGCCGGTGCGTTGTTCGTTCGCAGGGACAGCGGGATCAACGACGTCTCGCAGTTGCGTGGCCGCACCATCATCTTCGGCGGTGGCAAGGACGCGATGCTCTCCTATATCGGGCCGCGCTTCCTGCTCATGCAGGCAGGACTCAAGGAGCAGGACTTCAAATCGGAATTCGCGGTCAATCCACCCAATGCGATTCTTGCGCTCTTCAACAAACAGGCCGATGCGGCCGGCGGCGGCGACATCCTGATCGACCTGCAGGCGGTCAAAAAGGCGATCGATGCAAAGGAGATCAAGATGCTTGCGGCGACCGAACCGCTGCTCTTTCTGCCCTGGGCGGTAAAGCGCAGCATGCCGGCGGCGCTTGCCGATTCGATCCAGGGGACGCTCATCGAACTCGGAAACACGGAGGCTGGCCGCAAGGTGCTCAAGACGGCGCGCACCACTGGTCTGTTCAAAGCCAGTGATAAGGACTACGATCCGCATCGCAGGATGGTCAATGCGGTGTTCGGTCCCGAGGGCACTGCGAAGTAGCGTAGTGCCGGAGAGCATCCGGCCCGAAGCCGGATGGGGAAGTGCGTACCAAGGTCAGTAAGCAACGTACGATCGGCGCCGAGCGCTGGCGAAAGCTCGCAAGTCTCGTCGGCATCATCGGCTTCGTCCTGTGGGCTCATTTCGCCTCGGGCATTCCGGTCTTCCATTCCCAGGTTGCGCCCGAGCCCGGCTGGAACACTTTCCGGCATCAGTATCGGATCGATCACTTCGGCGATGACGGCCAGTTCGTCCGCGCGATTCAGAACGGGTACAACCTCTTCTTCCATACGCACCGGTATGCGTCCCGCTTCACGCGCAAGAACGAAGCGGACGAAAACAACGCCTGCTCGACATGTCACTCGGTCGAGAGCCTCGCGTACGCGTTCGTCAATTCGGATCGTTTCGACGCCGCGCGCGGGCGGCGAGTCTCCTTTGAAGAGCGTGTGAGAGCCTGCTACGCCGCGGCAATGTCGGGCTACGTGCCGACGATCTACGATCCGGCCGTGCGCGATCTGAGATTGCTCGCGCGTGCGGTCGCGCGCCATCTCGATTTGGGCGAGGGAGCACGCAGCGTGGAATGATCGAGCCGCCGTCTCGATAATTTCGTTGAGGAGCGCGCGCCTCCTCGCCTAGAATTGCGGCCAGATGGAGACATCGTCGGATCGTTGCTCGACATGCCGCAAGAAGCCCAATGTAGCGCCGCATCGTCATGGGAGGGGTATCTTTCCGCGAGGTAGATTCTACGTGGTGCCTCACGTGCGCTTCCCTTAGCGGGCAATGCCTGTCAATTCCGAAATTCAATTCTGACTCGGAAACCTTTTAGATGACGGCTCTGACCCGAAGCGCTCTCAAGATCGCGCTCCTCCTCTGCGCCTCGATTGGCTTTTACCTGCTCGCGCAAGCCAAGCATGAAGCTCGCGCGCTCACTCGTGACAGCCAAGTTGTGCTGACCCCGGGGTGTGAACAGAAGCTCGCGCGCTACGGGCTGCAAAGCGGATCCGAATATCAATCTCCGTACGTGAAGGCGCGCGTGGGCACTGCAGCAGCGCTGCGGGGCTACAGTGACGAGGACGTGCGTGCCATCCAGCGCGGATGCAACATCATCGACGATACGCAGGGACACCTTGCAAGTAACCCGGCGTCCGAGCGATGGAACACGCAACGCTTCATTCGCGGCAGCCATGCCAGTTGCGATCACTGTCATCAGGGGATAGGCGACAAGCAAGATGCGCAAGGCAATCGTCTCAAGGGTTCGCTGAGTCTCGCGGCATCGTGGGTCATGGCCGACATGTACGATCGTTTCACCGGACTGTTGCTTCCGTACGAACTGCGTCAGATGCAGTGCTATATCAATTCGTCGAACGGATTCAAGCCCAACATCGCCGACGACGTCATTCGCGACGTTACGGCGTATAGCCGTTTCCTCTCCGCGGCGCTCGATCTGCGCATCGGAAACCACTACGACGAGCAGGGCGTCGACGAGATTGCGGCTTCGGCGACCCTGAAACAGGGCGACGACTATGTTCGCGGCGAAGCCTTGTTCAAGGACAAGTGCGCGAGTTGTCATGGCGCCCAGGCGCTCGGGACGGTGGCGCCGAATGGACATGTCGTTGCTCCGGCACTTGCGGGACCGAACGCATGGAACACCCAGTCGCGTAACTACTTCTACTACGTGTCGACGATTCTTCCCGGGTTCATCTGCCGCAACATGCCGCTTGGCGAGGAGAACACCCTCACCAATCAGCAGTGCCGGGATATCGCCTACTACATCAGCAATTTGCCGCGGCCGGCGGGCGACAAGCAAGGGCCGCTCGTGGCGCTGCGCAATCAGGTGTTGATGAGGACGCTGCCGCCGTTGATCAAGCTCACGGAACCGCGAGCGGGACACTAGACGGTGTCCTCGGATTCGCACAGCACTGCGGTGTCTTCATCGGGGGGCGACACCAACGATAACGGAGCGTCGCCGCGCGCACCCTTCGGCGGGAATTTGCGGGGCAATCTCGTCGTCGGGTTCACGCTTGCGCTCGTTACCTTGCCGCAGGCCGTCGCGTTTTCCGTGACGCTCGCGGGTCTGCCGCCGCATTTCGGGATCTATGCAGCCATATGGGGCGTGCTCATCTGCGTGCTGCTCAACCCGTCGCGCGTTTTTCATGGCGGACCCAATACGGCGATGTCCGCGACCATCGGCGTTACGCTGCTGCCCCTGGCGCCGCCTTTCGGGGCGGAGTACATGGGCTACGCGCTCACGTTGGGGTTGATGGCCGGGCTCGTGCAGCTTCTCTTTTGTTTCGTGCGTCCGTTGGGGCGTGCGCTCGATCTGATGAGCGAGCCGGTGATCAATGGAATGATCTGCGGCATCGGCCTATTCCTCGTCTTCAAATCGCTGACGACTTTCGGCGGCCTGCCGATCAACACCGAGGTCGAATGGCCGCTTTGGATCGCCTGGCACTCGCTGCTTGCGGTGCTCGAAATCGGCAACCTGTACGCGATCCAGATCGGATTGATCACACTCGTGACCTGTGTCGTCGTCCAGCAGTTTCAGCGAATCCGCAGCTGGGCGATCCTGGCCGGGATATTGGCGGGCACGCTCTACTCGCAATACCTCACCGCAGAAGTCGGGCTCGACAACACCTTGATCGAGGAGATCGGCAATCTTTCGTCGATTCGTCTCGTACAGCCTTCGATCCCGCTCTTTACGCAAGAAGCGATGCCGGACGTGATTGCCCTGGTGCCGGGCGCAATCACGCTCGCGCTGCTCGGCTTGTTCCAGACCGTGGCAGCGCTGAGGCGCATGAGCCGCAAGGCGGGGCTCTACGCCGACACCCGCAAGGCCATCTTCTCCGATGCGACGGCCAACTGCATTCTTCCGTTCCTTTCGTCGCTTCCCACCTGCGCATCGTTCAACCGCATGTGGCTCGTGCATCGGCTGGGCGTTCATAGCCGGATCGCCATCGCGTTGTCGGCAGCGGCATTGCTGGGGCTCGTGCTGTTTCTGGCCGAGTGGATTGCGATCATCCCGATGCCGGCGATGGCAGCGATCATCATTCTGCTCGGCGCGAACATGATCAACTGGGAGGACATCAAGCCGCATTTGCAGGACAAGCGCGAAGCGGTCGTTTTCTTCGCGTCGTTCCTGTCCGTCCTCTTCCTGGATCTCTTCGGTGCCGTGGTGGTGGGTTCGTTGCTCGCCATCGCCTACTCGAAATGGGCACAGGCGCACCCGAACGTCACCATCGACGGCAACGCGATCAGGGTACGGGGCAATGTGTACTACGGTTCCCTGCCCGTCATCGAAGCGGCCTATCAGCGGGTGATACAGGAGGACGGTCGCGTGACGCTCGATTTCTCGACTTGCCACTACATCGATCGCGAAGGCCTGCGCTGGCTGTCGGAGTTGAAGCGCAAGCCCAACGTGACCTTGATCGATCGCCGCCGTGCTTCGGAACGTCGACATCAGGAGCGGCGCGGCGGGGAAGACCCCGACCGTGCTGCGGGACGTCGAAGAAGCCGCGCCGATCGGCGGCGACGCGACGAGGTTTAAGCGTCGAACGCATCAGAGCGGATCCGATCCGTCCTGCGAGGCATTCACCAATGCGCTGAGGTTCATGCGGTGGGTTATCGAATGCCGAATCGACGACGCGGCAGCGCTTGCCTATGGCATGAATTGCCCGGATCGGTGAGAAAGTTCCGCTGTGAACGCGTACTTCTCGAACTAGCATTGCGTCTGGGAAAGAGCGGGCAGGTGCGGAGGGTTCGATCCGCATCGGCATCCCCGAAATAACGAGACAGGAGACCGAACGAGTATGAAGGCGCGACTTGCGTTGGCAGCGGCATGCTTGTTTTCTGCAGGCGGGGCAGCCATGGCCGCACCGCCCTCGGCGACCGAGCAACTCTGGCTGGAGATGATCAACCGCTTTCGCGCCCAACCGCAGGCCGAGCTCGATCTGTTGACCAACTACGCCACCCCGGGGACTGGAACGGTATTCGCGCCATTGTCCAGTTCGGATCCGGGCGTGCGTCTCGCCATCTCCTTCTTTGGCGTGAACGCGTCCGTTCTGCGCTCACAGTTCAACGCCTTGTCGGCGGCGCCCCCGCTGGCGTGGAACTCGAATCTCCATAACGCCGCATCGGGGCACACCGACGCGATGATCGCAGCCGACGTGCAGTCGCATCAGGTGCCCGGCGAACCCGCTCTTGCCCAGCGGCTGATGAACGCCGGCTACGCGTATACCACGGCCAACGAAAACATCTTCGGTTTCACCGACAACGTCTTTCACGGCCACGCCGCCTTTCTCATCGACTGGGGCAACGCGCCCAACGGCATCCAGAATCCGCCGGGACATCGCGACGCACTCATCAATTCGAACCTGCGCGAGATCGGCATTTCGGTGAAGGAAAGCGACGGTCCGAACCTCGGGCCGCTCGTCGTCACCCAGGATCTGGGCCGGCGTAGCGGA
>JBIKKL010000369.1:0-5240 GCA_044360365.1 Burkholderiales bacterium
TAGACGTCGAGGAATGCGTCAATTTCTGAAAGTAATTGAGCTTGAGACAGTGCTTCAAGCTTTGGAAATGGTAGCGGCATCGTGTAATATCCCTGTATCAATTATTGGCAAACGTTTTGAGCTGGCGGAAGTACGCGTAGGCGACGCGCGCGCTCTCGTGCATTTGCAGTGCTCGCGATTCAGGAAGTTCTCGCAGTGTGGCGAAGGTCCTTGAAATCTCACTGGCAGGCACAACGACGCAGGAGTTTTGAAGTAGGTCGGGGTTCTGAGCTGGCCCAGACGGCGCTTGCCATTCATCGGATATGACAACGGGGATGGCTCCTACGGCGAGGGACTCCCAAAGTCTGAGAGTATTTGGACCGGCTCCCTCAGGGCACAACGAGAAGCGAGACTCGGAAAGGATCTCGTTGTAGCGCCGAGTGGCTAAACGTTCCTTGTCGATCTCGTCTCTTTCGAGATTCCGTAAGGACACTTGCTCCTTGTAGACGACGTTGTTGAAGTGCCACTCGGTTCCAACTTCTACGAGAATGTCGGCTGATGCTTCGCGTCTAGATGCCTCCAGTAGCTCTAGACGTACTGCGCTCGCATAGTGCTTCATGTGCGCGCCAATGAAAGTGGCGAGGTAACGCCGGTCGAGAAACCGTCTGTCATGAAGGCCGTGACGGCGCTCCTTGACTTCAATGTTCGGCGCGATTAGCGGCCAGCCATGGATTTGGAATGACCAGTTGCAGGTATTTGGATAAAGTGCCTTCGTCGCATGAGATAAGTGAAGATTCGTGATGCCCAGCGAAGTGAAGTGACTTGCGAATCGCTTCCAATGAATCTGTTGACAGACGGTGTGAACGGCAAGCCGGAATCCAGCTCGCTCGGCCAGCTTGCGCAGCGTGCTGATCCTCGGCGCCAGCGTCGCCTCTACCTCGGCGGGATAGTTCTTCTTGTCGATGTAGGTGGCCCACGGTAGCCCGAGGTACGTGTGGACTATGTTGCGCTTGGAGTCGACGTTACCACCGGCCGGAATGGTCAGGTGGTTGTCGAGGGCCTGCTTCTCGGTGGAGCAGGGGTACTGCCAGAAATGACAGTCGTCACGCGATGTCGGCCGTTCACGGATTGTCAGTCGGCCAAGTGGCAGGACAGGCGGTACAAGTGCGGCGAGAGCGTGAATCGTTGGGGCGGCCTCGCCCGAGATGCGCTGCAGGCGCGCATCTTGCGGATTGCGCCAGTCAATTGCGAGCACCGCTCCATCCAGTTCGTAGGCGCAAAAGCGCTTGTCATGTTCGAAGATGAGGCGGCCGGCGCTCATGAAGCGCCTGCGGACGTCGGCTGGCAGGTGTGATTCGCTGCTTCCCGCAGCCGGGGCGCCGACCGGTGACGGAGCTGTAGTTCCCGCTCCGTTTACCTGTGCCGCGCTGGAACTCTCTCTGTGCCAATTGTCCAGGCTGCGGTTCAGTAGGACCTCGGTGATGGCGTCAGCGTTCTTGGCCCAGACGTCTATCTCGATCTTCGAAGGCGCTGTCAGTGTCTCGGCCGGGCGCACGTATGCCACGCCGCCAAGTACCGTCAGGTCGGCCTTCTTGTCGTACGCCCGTTGCTGGGTTTCGTGGACGTGCACCGTCCTGACGAATTGGCACGGGTTACATACCTGCCAGCCATACACTGCGAACACGTATGCGACCTTGTTGTCGCAGCGCGGAACACCGAGGGGAATATCGAGTGCCTTGAGCAGCCCCGGTTGAAGTGGGGACGTGGTGCGGTAGGCCCACACGTCCTGTGACCAGCGCGGATTGGGATGGGGCGTAAATTGATCCCCCACCTTGTCGAACCGCGACAGCGCGACAAATCGCTGGGCGTCCGCGAGCGTTTGGCGTAATCCGCGCACGCTTTCGTCAAAGTGAATATCCGTATTGGCGAGGATCGAGATCGCATTTGAGGCGTAGGTCGCGCTGAGTTGTGCCCATTGGCGGTACGTTGGGCGCCCCTCAATGGCGATGACCAGGATCCGCGGATCGTGGATCGGCGGTCGGTGACCGTCATCGACCAGCAGCACGATGCGTGCGATGTCGGCGCAATCGAGATTCTTGCGCAGGCAGTAGTCGAACTCCGATTGCCTCTCGGGAGTCTGGGCCTTGAAGTAGGGCGTGAATAGGACCAGTTCTTTCATGGGAGTCGTCGAGCAGCCTGTAGAGGTATGCGCCCGGCTTCGTGGGCGTCTTCAAATAGAAAGTCGTGCTGGCTCAAGCGATCCACGAGCGCGTAGCCTTCATCGTTGAGGTACGTCTCGAGGAGTTCCGGACTGCGGCATTCCACCAGGATGAAGCGAAACCGGAACCGCGAGTGGTCGAGTCCCTTCAGGACCTCGATCTCGGCGCCCTCCACATCGAGCGAGAGGAGGTCGATGACACTCGGCGCCTGAGCCTCAGTGAGGATGTCATCGATGGTCCGTGCCGGCGCGAGCACCGGAACCACCTGCTCGCCCTCGCGAAGGTAGACCTCGCCGGACCGCGCATGAGCCAGCGGGTCGCCGATGTCGGTTTCTAGCCCGACGGGTGTGGTCATCAGGTTTGAATACGCCAGCTCTACGAAGCGTTGATCGAACCCGTGCGAAACGCATGCGCAGCAGAAGTAGCGGTTCTCCGGGGAACGGCTCTGCCTGCACTGCTGGAAGTTGTGCAGGATCGGCTCGATCAGCACGCCGCGCCAGTTGCGGTGCCGCTCGAAGTAGCAGGTGTTCGATTGCGAAATGCCGTCGTTGGCGCCGAGTTCGACGAAGTAGCCGTTGTCGTAGTCGATGTAGGCCTCGAGCTTCCGGTCGAGTCCGTGCAGGCCGTAATAGCGGCGCTCGTCCGGTGACGGGGTGGCTGTGGTCGGCGTGGAGGACTTGGTGCTGGCCGCCTTGCTCGTTGCCGCCTGCACTAGATGCTGGCGCTGCAGGGAAAGCACCCTTTCGCGCAGCCAGTCGATTTCCATGTCAACGACCTTGGCGTGCGCGTCGCGCCGCACCGGGCCGGCGGGCCGTTCCGCTGCGGATTCCAGCTGTTGCAGCGCGTCCTCCAGCAGACCGAGCCGGGCCAGCTCGCGCGTACAGCGTGCATGGGCGACGAGCTTCACGTCCGCGTCCGGTGTCACCGTCGATACCGCCTCCTCGAAGAGGCGACGCGCACTTGGCAGATCGCCCTTCGCGGCCGCGGCCCGGGCGAGGGTGTTGAGCGCTCCTGCAATCAACATCCGGCTGACCAGCGTTCTGTCGCAACCCCACTGAATGGACTGCCGAACATAGAACTCGGCCGCCTCGTGGTTCCCGGTCTGTTGGTGGCCAGCGGCGACTAGCAGTGAGAGTTTGGCCCGGTCCGGATGAGCGTCAAGTGGATGTTGATCTAGGTGAATCAGTGACTGCCAGTCGCCATACTGCCACTGGCTGCGTGCTTTCGCGAGCTCCCGGCCATCCGAAAGGAGGGCCTCGAGAGGCGGAATACCAACTGCAGATTCGCTCTTTGATACGACAACCATGCCTGAGGACTGGCTGGCATCGTGCGCATCTCGTGGCGGTTTAGCTGTCCGGTGATCTCGCGGTGCAGGATTGGCGAGGAACGCACCGAAAGCTTTCCAAAAAGCCACCACCTGACGGACAAACCCCTCCCAAATCCCGCGAGTAAATTCGCGCGTATCGTTCGACATAGAGATTTCGTTCAACGTCCTGCCATTCATATGACTACTTGTTGTTGCCCTAAGCAGCGTTCGAGGTATCGCCGTGTAGCTTCAAAATCTCGAAGCCGGCGAAGTAGCTGCTCGAGTAGCTGCCTTGCGAGGCGTTCGTTGGATAGCGCATGATCCGAATGCCGCTTAATCAAGTTACCCCAAACCAGCGAAACGTGCAAAACCAGCGAAAAGTGCCAAGCGTTGTATATCCCCGCAATGGGCCGGTTGTGAAAGTGTGACTGCCGATCACAGCCCGCGTTCTCTCAAGAGAAGATCTTTGATTAGCTCAATTTGTGCTTCCGCACGGACTAGCTCCTCGTTCACGAGGTTTTGTCTGGTGGTAACCTCTTTGGAGCGTATCTTTGTCTTCTCTACATCAGACTGCGATTGGGCAACTTGTCCAATCATGCGATCGCGTTCGGCGAGCGCAGTTTCTTTTGCCTGGGTCTCGGCATCGCGGGCCGCGGTCAGTGCAGCGGCTTCTTGGCTGAGTGCGTCGAGGGCGGTTTGGCGCTCGGTGGCCAATCGGGCCTGGGTATCGCGTTCGGCGCCGAACTGCTTGGCAGCGGCGTCTTTTGCCTGAATGGTCTGGTTGAGCTGCTCGATTTGCTTGAGTGCAGCGTCTCGGGCGGCGAGGGCTTCGTGTTTGGCTTTGCTCTCGGCGTCACATTGCGCGAGAGCCGCGTGTTTGGCTACAGCCTCGGTATTGCGCGCGGCGGTAAGTGCGGCCTTGTCCTGGCTGAGGGCCTCCAGGCTGGCTTGTCGCTCCGACGCCAGCTTGGCCTGCGCATCCCGCTCGGCAGTGAGCTGCTTCGCAGCGGCGTCTTTTGCTTGGATCGCCTGGTTGAGCTGCTCGATCCGCGTGAGCGCACTGTCGCGTGCGGTGAGGGCCTCGGCCTTGGCTTTGCTCTCGTCGTCGCGTTGCGCCAGCGCCGCTTGTTTAGCTGCTGCCTCGGCATCACGGGCGGCGGTAAGTGCGGCCTTGTCCTTGTTGAGCGCCTCGAGGCTGGCTTGCCGCTCGGACGCCAGCTTGGCCTGCGCATCGCGCTCGGCCGTGAGCTGTCTCGCAGTCGTGTCCTTCGCCTGGACGGTCTGGTTGAGCTGCTCGACTTGCTTAAGCGCACTGTCGCGCGCGGCGAGAGCTTCGTTTTTCGCTTCGATCTCGGCGTCGCGTTGCGCCAGCGCCGCTTGTTTAGCTGCTGCCTCGGCATCACGGGCGGCGGTAAGTGCGACCTTGTCCTTGTTGAGCGCCTCGAGAGTGGCTTGTCTCTCCGACGCCAGCTTGGCCTGTGCATCCCGTTCGGAGGTGAGTTGCTTCGCAGCGGCGTCCTTCGCCTGGACCGCCTGGTTGAGCTGCTCGATTTGCTTGACCGCAGTGTCGCGGGCGGCGAGAGCCTCGATCTTGGCTTTACTCTCGGCGTCGCGTTGCGCCAGCGCCGCTTGTTTAGCTGCTGCCTCGGCATCACGGGCGGCGGTAAGTGTGACCTTTACCTTGTTGAGTGCCTCGATCGTCGCTTGTCGCTCCGACGCCAGCTTGACCTGCGCAT
>JBIKKL010000370.1:0-5238 GCA_044360365.1 Burkholderiales bacterium
AGGCTACCCCGCCGCAGATCGTCGCAACGTTGAACGGCGCCGTGAACACGGCCCTGACCGAGACCGAGTTCGTCGGCCGATTGCAGGCGTTGGGGGTCGCTCCGATTCCGAAGGATCCCGCTGCGACAGCCAAGTTTCTGCATGCAGATGCCGCGAAGTGGGCGGAGCTGATCCGCGTCGCGCGGATCTCCATCGAAAATTCGTGATCAGCGCCTGCCACCCACACTGGAGATAGACGTGAACGCGTCCCTTGCCCCGAGCCTGCCGCCCATCCGGGAAAAGGCGCACGACGAGATCCCCGTCATCGATCTTTCCGCGTACCTGCAAGGCGCACCCGGCGCCCTGGAGCGCACGGCAAGCGAGATTCGCCGCGTGTTCGAAGAGATCGGTTTCTACTTCGTGACCAACCACGGTGTTTCACGACGGCTCGTCGACCAGATGTTCGACGAGGTCGCGCGCTTTCATGCCCAGCCGCTCGAGGCCAAGATGCGCCTCAAGATCAATCAGCACAACGTCGGGTACATGCCGATGCGAGGTGCCACCACTCGCCACAGCCAGCTCAGCATGAAGGAGAACAAGCCGAACCTGAACGAAGCGTTCTTTGCGAAGCGGGATCTGCCGCCCGATCACCCGGACGTCGTCGCCTGCAAGCCGTTTCGCTGCACGAATCAGTGGCCGAACGATCTCCCCGGCTTTCGCGAGACCGTCGTGGCCTATCAGAGTGCCCTGGAGCAACTCGGCAAGTCGCTGCTGCCGGCGTACGCCGTGGCCCTCGGATTGCCCCCGGATGCCTTCGAAGAAGGATTCCGCGAACCGACGTACACGCTGCGCATGACGCACTACCCGGAACAGGAAGGCAGCGAAGACGACGGCGAGTTCGGCCTCGCACCCCACACGGATACGTCGTTCATGACCCTGCTCGCGCAGAATCGCATTCCGGGCCTTGCAATCCGTCTGCCTTCGGGACGCTGGGTCGACGCGCCCGTGATCGACGACGCATTTCTCGTCAATGGCGGCGACATGCTGCGCCGCTGGACCAACGACCGCTTCCTGGCCACGCCGCATCGCGTGGTCAACCGCAGCGGCGGCCAGCGCTATGCCATACCGTTCTTTTTCGATTGCGGCAGCGAGTACGTCATGACGCCGCTCGACACCTGCATCTCGGACGAGAATCCGCGGCGCTACGACCCCGTCACGTACGTCGAATACATCACTTGGTACCGCAACCAGAACTACGATCATGCCCGCAGGCAGGCTGGCGCTTCGCCGGCAAGTTCATGACCCGATCTCGATCGGCTCAATGACCAAGTAGAGACTGCGGCGGCTTCTCCACCGGCCTTGTTCGGGTCAAGTCTCGGTCAGTCAGCGCGCCGGTGCAGACCTTCGGGTGCGCGAACCGGTAGTTCGCCGACGCGCCCCTCTGCGACTCGATGCCGCCCCCCCCCCCCCGAAACCCCGGCTTCGGAACCTGTACCGGCGTGCATTATCATCAACCGGTCTGCCCAAATCGACCAATAACCGGCGGACCCCATTCATGAAACGCATGCCACCACTCGTACTTCGTCGGGTCCTCCCGTTCCTGCGCTGGTTTCCGCTGCCGCCGGGGGCGTTGCGCGCCGACCTCATTGCCGGCATCACGGTGAGCCTCGTGCTGGTGCCGCAGTCGATGGCCTATGCCCAACTCGCCGGACTGCCGCCGTACTACGGTTTGTACGCCGCGTTCCTACCGGTGCTGGTCGGCGCGTTGTGGGGGTCGTCGAACCAGCTCGCCACCGGGCCGGTGGCCATGGTCTCCATCCTGACCGGCTCGGCGCTGGTGCAGTTCGCCTCGCCCGGCGCAGAAACCTATGTTGCCCTGGCCATCGTTCTTGCATTCATGGTGGGCTTCATCCAGTTTGCTCTTGGGGCGCTGCACCTCGGGGCAATCGTCAGCTTCATCTCACACCCCGTGATCGTCGGCTTCACCAACGCGGCGGCGATCATCATCGGTCTTTCCCAGCTCAACAAGCTGCTCGGGGTATCGGTCGGGCGCTCCAGCAGCTTCCTCGCCGACATCTGGGGCGTACTGGAACAGATCCGCGAGACGCATCTGCCCACACTCGCCATCGGCGTGGCCGCGTTCGCCCTGATGTACGGGCTGCGCCGCTACCGACCCAAGTGGCCCGGGGTGCTGATCGCCGTCCTGCTCACCACGGTGGTGAGCTGGGGGATCGGCTTCGAACGAAATCTGCAGGCGACGATCGCCGACCTCGCCGATGAAGATGCCCGGGCGCTTGCGGTTGCATACGCCGAGGATACGAAAACGATCCTCGGCATCGATCGCGCCATCGAAGCAAAGACCACGGAAATCCAGGCGACGAAAGGATCGACCGCCCGGGACGAGCAGCATCGGCTCACGCTCGACTATCAGGTGCAGACCCTGCGGCTCGAACGCCGCGCGCTCGAATCCGAAAACCGGTTGCGCGTGCGGGCACTGCGGCGGTTCCACTTCGTGCAGTCGGCTGAAGGGGGAGGCCTGCATGCTTTCGGCAGCAGTGGCGCCGACACCTCGACCGGCACCGTTCGTTGGCGCATCCAGAAAATCGACGGCGATCGATTGTTCCTCGCGGGCGGTGGGGAAGTCGTCGGCGAAGTGCCGCAAGGGCTTCCCGAATTTCAGATGCCGTCGATCACGCTGGAAACCGTGCGCATGCTGCTTTCGTCCGCCCTCGTCATCGCCCTGGTCGCCTTCATGGAAGCGGTGTCGATCGCGAAGGCAATGGCAACGTGGACCCGCCAGCGCATCGATCCGAATCAGGAATTGATCGGCCAGGGTCTGGCCAATATCGTCGGCAGCTTCTCGCAGTGCTATCCGGCCAGCGGTTCGTTTTCGCGCTCGGCCGTGAACTTCTCTGCCGGCGCCGTGACGGGCATGTCGTCCGTGTTCACCGCCGTCGTGGTCCTGGTGACACTGCTCTTCCTTACGCCGCTGCTGTATCACCTTCCCCAGTCCGTACTCGCTGCCGTGATCATGCTTGCCGTCGTGGGACTCATCAACTTCCGCGCCATGAAGCACGCGTGGCAGGCGCATCGCCACGACGGCATCGCTGCGATCGTCACCTTCGCCGCAACCCTGATCGCCGCCCCGAACCTCGATGTCGGCATCCTCGTGGGCGCCGCGCTGGCGATCGTGCTTTTCCTCTATCGAACGATGGCGCCGCGCGTAGCGATCCTCGGCCGTCACGCCGACGGGACGTTGCGCGATGCCGTGCTGCATACGTTGCCGACGAGCGAACACATCGTGACCCTGCGCTTCGACGGTCGACTCTACTTCGCGAACGTCCCGCACTTCGAGGACGCCGTGCTGGAGGCAGCGGCCCGCAGGCCCCAGGCGAAGTTCGTGCTCGTCGTCGCCGACGGCATCAACGAGATCGATGCCTCGGGCGAAGAGGTGCTGCGCCACCTGCACAGCCGGTTCTCGCAGGCAGGCATCACCATCGTCTTCTCCGGCCTGAAGAAGCAGGTGCTCGATGTCATGCGGGCCACGGGTCTTTACGCGCAGATCGGCGGGCAGAACATGTTTCGCACCGAGGAACATGCGCTGATCGCCATCGACGCACGCCTTGCCGCCGAAGGCAACAAGCTCGAGGCGTTCATGCATGCGCCTCGGCCGTAAGCCATCGACTTGAAGCGCCATCGGGTCGGCTGACCAAAGATCCATGATGACGACGAGACCACGCGCGTTCTTCCTGCTGATCGCGACCATCGGTGCCGCTGCGATCCTGAGTTCGACCCTGTCGAAAACGCCGGTGCTGCCGCTTTTCGCGCAATCGCTCGGCGCATCCCCGCTGGAGATCGGCTGGATCGTCATCGCCTCGACGATTCCCGGCATCCTCATCAGCTTTCCCGCAGGTGCCATCGCCGACCACTTCGGCAAGCGACGCGTCATCATGACTTCGCTCGTCGTGTTCGCGACCGCGCCTCTGCTCTATCTGTGGGTCGATACGAGTTGGGAGCTGATGGCAGCACGGTTCTACCATGGGTTTGCCACCGCCATCTTCGGCACGGTTGCTTCGGCCGCCATCGCAGAGCGGTATCCGGAGCAGCGCGCCACCATGCTCTCGACGTACTCCTCGGCGACGATCGTCGGCCGCTCGATCGCCCCGTTCCTCGGCGGATTTCTGATTTCCGTCGCGAGCTATCAGTCGGTGTACGTCGCGTGTGCGATCAGCGGGATCCTGGCGTGGGCGCTCGGGCTCTTTCTTCCTCGTGAAGATCGCGGTCCCCAGCGGGCAGCAGCGTGGCCGAAGTTTTTTCCCGCGCTTCGGGCCGTGCTGTCGAATCGAACCATCCTGGCGACGAGTCTCGTCGAGGCCGCACAGTTTTTGGTCTTCGGTGCAGTGGAAGCGTTTCTGGCAGTCTACGCATCCTCCATCGGCATACCGGCCTGGCAGATAGGCTTGATCCTAGGCGTGCAGCTCGTCAGCGTGATCGCAGTCAAGCCTGCCATGGGGCTGCTGTCTGATCGGCTGGGACGTGGCACGATCATCCTGCCCGGACTTCTGGCGGGCGCGCTCAGCGTAGGCGCGATCCCGATGACCACGAATCCGTATGGGCTCGGCGCATTGAGTCTGCTCTTCGGCGCCGGCTTCGCCGCCGTCACATCCTCGACCTCGGCACTGGTCGCCGATCTCGCCAAACAGGGGCAAATGGGCGCCTCGATCGGCGTACTGCGCACCATCATGGATATCGGACAAACGCTGGGCCCCGTGTCGACCGGTTTCGTGATCGCCCACGCGGGCTACGGCCCCGCCTTCTTCGCGCTGGCCGGCGTGCTCGTGGCGAGTGCCGTCCTCTTCCGCTGGGCGGATTCTGCCGCGCGCTGAGCGCGGCAAGAAGGCTCGGCATCCCTCGATGGCAACGTAGCGTGTGGCTGCGGCCTGCGCCTGGAGCATCAACGCATGTCGCAGACGACCTCCGGGTCAGGCGTCAGTCCGTAAGCCAACGGGCCAACGCGGCATCGAGCCCCGTCGACGGCGTGAGTTCTCCCGGTACCGGCTTCGCGTACGCCCATTCACCGCCGCGAGCGAGCCGCACGGCTTCGTGCGCCGAAGCGATCACGCTGTCGATCACCGGGAAGCCGACGATGCGCGCCACGCGCGCACCCAACCCTGCCAACCCCGCGCCGCCGAGGATGACTGCACCGGCCCCATCCTCATCGCGCGCGGCCCGGCACGCCTCGGCCAGCACCCCGAGTGC
>JBIKKL010000371.1:0-5234 GCA_044360365.1 Burkholderiales bacterium
CGCTTCGCGATGGCGCGCAGAACACCACACGCTCATCGCGCTGGCTGTTTCGGCTGAGCTACGAGTTCTAAGGAGAGACGCGTGCGATCAGGTCGTCGTTATCCGAAGCGAAGCCCGATGGTGATTGCCCTGGCATCGGTCTGGGGATGCGATGCGCCCGCGCTGAGTGTCGCGCTGCTCACCGGTTGGATGCTGGCGATGCCGTCGGCGCACGCGGCATCGGCCCTTCCTGCCGGCACCTTGCCGGTCCCGGCGGCGAACTTCGTGGCAAGCGGCACCGTGAGCCATCAGGTCAGCGGATCGAACCTGACGGTCAATCAAGCCAGCAATCGGGCAGTGCTGAACTGGCAGAGTTTCAACGTCGCCAAAGACGCCGCCGTCCGGTTCAATCAGCCGGGCGCATCGGCAGCAACGCTGAATCGCATCCACGACGCCAACCCCAGTGTCATACAAGGTCAGTTGAAGGCCAACGGACAGGTGTACCTGTACAACCGCAACGGCATCCTCTTCGACAAGGGCGCGCAGGTCAACGTCAATACGCTGGTGGCGACGACGCTCGACATCACCGACGACGTGTTCAATCGCGGGCTGCTGTCGCGCGAGCGCGCCGATCAGGAAATTGCAGCCTTTGACGGTAACAGCACGGATTTCGGCAAGAGTTTCGTCCGCGTCGAAAACGGTGCGGAGATTCGTACCGAAGCGAACGGGCGCGTGCTCCTGTTTGCACCGCGCGTGGAGAACAACGGCACCATCGCGACGCCCGAGGGCCAGACGGTCATGGCCGCAGGCGCGAAGGTTTATCTGGCTGCGTCGACGGATACGCGTCTGCGCGGATTCCTGGTGGAAGTCGATCCGGCGGCCGACAGGACGGGCGGGCGCGTGGCCAACGAGGCGCTCGGACGGATCGTCGCTGAACGCGGCAACGCGACGCTCGTGGGCCTCGCAGTCAATCAGTCCGGTCGGGTCAGCGCGACGACTTCGGCCAGCCTGAACGGCTCGATCGTGTTGTCGGCGCGCGATACGGCCGCGTTGACGCAGTCGGGCTTGTCGGCGTCGCGCGGCGGCACCGCCGTACTCGGCCCGGGCAGCGTCACCGAGATCCTGCCGGACAGCACGGACAAGCGAACGATCCAGGACAGCCAGCCGTTCCTGCGCTCGCGCGTTGCGGTCACCGGGGAGAAGATCCATCTCCAGCGCGATGCGCAGATCGTGGCACCAGGGGGCGAGGTCGTACTGACGGCGCAGCGCGCACTCGATTTCCAGGCGCCGGGCGAAGCGGCGCGCGACGGTGTGCGCATCCAACTCGAGGCCGGTAGCCGGATCGACGTGTCCGGGCTGCGCAACGTCGCCGTACCGATCGAGCGCAACATCATTCAGATCGATCTGCGCGGGAACGAACTGAAGGATGCGCCGCTGCAGCGCGATGGTCCCCTGCGCAATCAGACGGTCAGCATCGATATCCGTAAGGGAACGCCGCTCACCGACCTCTCCGGCCTCGCGGCGCAGATTCCCCGGGCGACCGAGGAGCGCCTGACCGAAGCCGGCAGCGTCACGCTGCGCTCCGAGGGTGACGTGGTGCTACGCGCGGGCAGCAGCGTGGACGTGTCCGGAGGCAGCATCCGCTACACCGACGGCTATCTCGCCACGTCGAAGCTCTACACGGCCGACAACCGAATCGTCGACATCGGCAGTGCGTCACCCGATTGGCTGTATCTCGGCGTGGCGGATGCGTTCACGGCACGCAGCGAGAAGTTCGGTGTCGTGCAGACCGAACGCGCATTGCGCCAGGGCGAGTACACCGCCGGTTACGAACAGGGGGCGAATGCCGGGTCGGTGACGCTCACCGGCCATCGGGTCGTTGCCGATGCACAGTTCAAGGCCGGTACCGTCATCGGCCCCCTGCAGCGCGAGCAGAAGTCGCGGCCGTTCGGCGGATTGTTCGTGCTGGGCGATCCCGGCGACCAGCCCAGCCCGGCGGACTATCGCGTCGGGAGCATTCGCTTCGTCGCCAGCCGTGAATTGCTGCCCGGGGACCTCGGCATCGATCAGAGCATTCCGATCGCATGGTCGGAACGGGTGGATCTGCCGACCTCGCTGGCGCGCGACGATGGCTTCAGCCGCATTGCGATCTATTCGAACGAAGCATTCACATTGCCGGCGGGCGAGTCGCTCGCACTCGCGCCGTGGGGATCGCTGCAGGTCAATGCGCGCAGCATCGCGATCGACGGCGCCGTCGCCGCACCCTCGGGCACCATCGATCTGCGCACGCGCCTCACGAGCGCGCGCGACGGCGGCGGGACGACGGCCGAGGATTATCTTCTGCACATCGGCGCCGACGCGCTGCTGTCCACGGCTGGATCGTGGGTGAACGATTCGCCGCGATCGGGTGCGAGCGTCACGCCGACGCCGCTCGCCTTGAATGGCGGGGTCATTCGGCTGGCATCCCAGGCCGATGCGCGGCTCGAAGCCGGCGCGCTCCTGGATGTCTCCGGCGGCGCGCACTTGTCCGCGTCCGAGAAGCTGACCTACGGCAACGGCGGGTCGATCACGATCAGTACGGGTCGCTTCGGTCTGGGGGATACGGACCCACAAACATCAGTCCTGACCCTGGATGCGCAGCTGCGCGGATACGCCGCGGGGCGAGGCGGTTCGCTCACGCTGGCCGCATCGCGTGCGCGTATCGGTGGTCCTGTCGAGTTGAATCAGCCGCAGGAACTGCACATCGACCCGGTGCTGTTCCGATCCTCGGGGTTTGCTCGCTTCACGCTGTCCGGCCAGGATGGGTTGGTCGTTGCGGCCGATGCGCAAATCGCCGCGTTTGCGTCGAGCTGGGTGCTCGACGGCGGGTACGCCGTCCAGCCGAGCGGTACGCCGCTCGAGCGTGTCGCGCGGCCGCAGTTCGTGCCTGCGCCCAAGGGCGGGGCGACGGAGGTGTTGCTCTCGACCGGTAGTCGCCTGCGGGGCGATCTCGTCGTCGAACCAGGGGCAAGTATCTTCGTGGATGGTCGCGGGAAGATCGCGCTGACCTCGGCACGGCAACTCACGGTGGACGGTTCGCTTACGGCGCCGGCCGGCGAAATCACGCTGACTGTTCTGCAACCGGGCGCGAATGACAGTTTCCTGCAGGATCAATCGCTTTGGCTTGGATCCAGCAGTCGACTGTCGGCGACGGGCATGCTCGCGCCCGAGTTTCGGCGCGATGGACTGCTGCGCGGTGAAGTGCTGGACGGTGGCAGGGTGACATTGAACGCAGCCAGTGGCTACGTGGTGATGCAGAATGGTGCGGTCGTCGATGTATCGGGCACCGCTGCGCTGCTCGACTTGCCGACGTCGAATGGCGCGGCGTATGCGCGGAGCGTCGTCGGCTCCGATGCCGGAAGCATCGGCGTCTCCGCGCGTGAAGGCATGCTGCTCGAGGGAGATCTGATCGGTAGACCGGGCGCTGATGGCCTGGCCGGCGGCACGCTCACGCTGGCGTTGGAACGTGCGACGTTGCCGCTCGGGTACCCCGTGCAGCCGGACCGAGTGCTGACGGTGCGCCAGGACGGGCCCGCATTGCCCGCAGGGCTTGCACCCGGCGCGGATGTACCGAGTGAATTCAACGGCCGGGCACGCATCGGCGCATCGGCGATCGAGGCGGGCGGATTCCATCGCGTCCTGATCGGCGCCGAGCACCGCGTCGAGTTCGAGGGCGCGGTCTCGCTGCGTACCGCGCGCAGCATCGAGATCGACGCGCCGTCGATTTCGGTGGTGGGTAGCGGCCAGGCAACACTTGCGACCGGTTATCTTGCGCTCGGGAACCTGCAGGCGACCAGGCCCGTTGCGGTATCGCCTGCTGCCGGCGACGGTCGGATCAGCGCGAGTGCCAACCACATCGAGTTGCGCGGCACGTTCGCCATGCCGGGGCTCGCCGAGGCCGTGTTGACGAGTTCGGGCGATATTCAACTCACCGGGATACTGCCCACGCCGCAGGCGACACGCCCGGTCGGCGCGTTCCGGATCGCGGGGGATCTCACACTGCAAGCGCGGCAGATCTACCCGGTCACGCGCACCGAGTTCGGAGTTCATGTGCTCGGCGCGGGGCGCACGCTGCGCGTGTTGCCGAGCGCGGGGGAGGCGCCTGTTTACTCCGCCGACGGCATCCTTGCGCTGCATGCAAGCAGCATTTTCGTCAGCGGTACGGTGAAAGTGCCGTTCGGCGAATTGCGGGTCGAGGCCGCAGACTGGCTCGAAGTCACCTCGGGCGGCGTGTTGTCCGTCTCCGGGGAAGGGCTGGTCATCCCCTACGGCGCGACCGAGCTTGCCGGTCGGCGCTACGTGTATCCGCTTTCGATCGATAACCGCGTCATCCTGACGCGCCCGGGCGAGAAGCGCATTGCCTTGAAGGGCGATGTCGTCGAACTCGCGCCTGGCTCGCGCGTCGATCTCAGCGGCGGCGGCGAACTGTTCGCCGCCGAGTTCGTGCCCGGCACCGGCGGCTCCCGCGACGTCCTCGATCCGGCGAATTCGGTCGGCACCTATGCGATCCTGCCGGCGCTCAAAGGTGCTTACAGTCCGGCCGATCCCTATTTTGGATTGAACGTCGCCGGCCTGCTTCCCGGCGATGCCGTGACGCTGAGCGGCGTGCCGGGACTGGCGGATGGCACGTATGCGTTGCTGCCCGCGCGTTACGCGCTTTTGCCAGGCGCGTTTCTCGTCACGCCCGTGGCAAACGTGCTCGACATGCTGCCGGCCCAGTCCTACACGAAGGCCGATGGCAGCGTCGTGGTACCCGGCGTTCGCGTGGCGGCCGGCATGGGCGGTTGGTCTGCGCAGGAAGCGCGCACTTCGGGCTTCAACGTGCGAACCGGCGCGAGCGCGCGCACGCAGTCCGAGTATCTGGAAACGACCGCCACGCAGTTCTTCGCTGCTTCGTCGAGTCGGCGGCCCGCAGATGCCGGCGCGTTCTCGATCGAAGCCGGCGATCGGTTGCGACTCGAAGGCCTCGTGGCCACGATCCCCGGAACGGCCGGTCGTGGCGCCGCTGTCGATATCGCGGCGCCGCGGATTCAGGTGACGGCGAGTTCGGAGCAACCCGTGGAGGCCGGGTTCGTCGCGCTTCCTGCCTCGGCGCTGAACGCGCTCGAAGCCGAGAGCCTGTTGCTCGGCGGAATACGCAGTGCGGAGGCCGAAGGGGTGCGTGTGAACGTCAAGAGCGAGGCGTTGATACTTGCCAACGATCGCGATAGTGCGCT
>JBIKKL010000373.1:0-5223 GCA_044360365.1 Burkholderiales bacterium
ATCCGCGTAAATCCACGCCGTACTGCGCGCGAGGTCCACTTGCGACCATGACCAGATCGGCCACGTTGCGACGCCTCAGCCCGGTCGCTGCCGCATTGCTGACCGATCCGGGCTGTGACGTGAGTGGCCGTTCCGGTTTAGGTTTGTTCGAAGTCTGCCCTTGGCGTGACGGGGGTGGGCACGGCTGCTCAAGCGCGTGTTCGACATCGACGTCGAGCGGTGCGCGTGCGGCGGTCAACCGAAGATCATCGCCGCGATCGAAGAGCCCGTGATGATTGTGAGGATCCTCACGCACCTGGGCTTGGCCGCGCGGGCGCTGCCGCGCTCCCCGGCACGGGAGCTTTCGCTCAACCACGCAGCCTGACCCGAGAGAACTACGACGGTTCTGCGGCAGAACCGACGGGCGTGCTCGGCCCGCCGTCGCGTGACGGCGTCAAGGCGCGGCGCGTGAACGCCGATTCGGGCCGATGCCGCGTTCGTATAGTCACTGCGAGGGGGGATTTCTCGCCAGTGAGCACGCGGTTGACCGCTCGGAGCGCGGAGAATACAGTGCCAGCGTGCGGGAGATGACGTTCGAAATTCCTATTCGCACGACCAATACAAGAACGTGGAGACCGTCATGCCCCCGATTACGCCGTACCACCTGTCCGCGGGCACGTATTGGCGGTTCGCCCTCGCGGGTCTGGCATTCGCCCTGCCCGCCTTCGCCACGCAAGCCGCCGTCACTGCCCCCTACGGCTTCAACCAGCCCTTCGACAACGCCCAGCCGTCGCTGGCACTGCAGATCCAGCTGCCGACGGTCGGACCGAGCTATCCGGCGCGCGAAAGCGGATCCGCCGATTCGAAGGCCTACGGCATCATGCGCACCTACGCCAACTACAGGGCGCCCTTCGGTGGGCAGATCGCCGACGGCACGCTGGTGTCGATCGTGGAGAGCACCGCGTTGTTCTCCCTGATCGGGACCCAGTTCGGGGGCGACGGCAGGTCGACGTTCGCACTCCCGGACCTTCGAGGTCGCGTCATTGTCGATGCCGGGCAGGGCTTCATCGGCGATGTCACCGGCAGCCGCCTGACCACCGTCGCCACGGCCCAGCTCCCCGTGCACCGGCACGAGGTCGCAGGTGGGGAATTCACGGGCTTCACGGGCAGTGGTCAGGCAGTCGACAACCGTCAGGCCTCCCTCGGCCTGCGCTACGTGATCGCTTTCGACAGCAGCTATCCGTCGCGGACGGGTGGGGGCTCGGCAGCCCCGACCTTCATCGGGCAGGTGGCAGCCTCCACCACCTCGTTCGCCCCCGGCGGCTTCATGCATGCCGAGGGTCAACTGCTGCGCATCGCGGAGTATTCGGCACTCTTCTCGGTGATCGGCACCACCTACGGGGGCGACGGGCAGGAGACCTTCGCGCTGCCCGACCTGCGGGGCCGCACCATCATCGGCGCCGGCCGGGGCAACAGCCTCTCCATGCGAACACTGGGGGAGGCCGTGGGGGCGGACACCTTCACTCTCACGCAGGCGCAGATGCCGCTGCACGCACACGCCCTGGGCAACGGCACCGAATCTTTCCCGGCCGGTGGCCACGACGGCGTCGACAACATGCAGCCGTCGCTGGCGCTGAACTACCTCATCGCCACATCGGGCCCCTATCCCTCGTTCGACTGTTGCCAAGGCATCGACGAGTCGGTGATCGGTGAAATCACGGCGTTCGCGGGCACCTTCGCGCCGGCTGGCTGGATGTTGGCCGACGGGCGACTGCTGGAGATCAGCCAGAATTCGGCCCTGTTCTCTCTGCTGGGCACCACCTACGGCGGCGACGGCCGCCGGACCTTTGCCCTACCCGATCTTCGTGGGCGCGCCATCGTGGGCGTGGGCGGCGACATGGTCGTCGGCGAGACGTTTGGCACCGAGGGCTTCACGCTCGTCGCCGCGCAGTTGCCATCTCACAATCACACGATGCCAGTGCCGGAACCACAGACCTGGGCGATGCTGTTGGCGGGTCTGGTCGGCGTGGCCAGCGTCGCGCGGCGCCGACGACGGTAGTCCGTAGCGCTCGCGGCCGGTCCGCCCCTGTGTTTCGCAATAATTGACGACGCGTGGTTGTCCCGATACAGCGCCAGCGATCATTGGTATTTTTGCCGACGTTGTGGGGTTTGGCATGCTGTTATGTCGGTCGTCGTCTTCGATCAGAGTGGAGAATCTGGTTCTCCGAAGGCACCTCGCACTGCACATCGAGAGGGGCGTTAAACCTCGACGGGTTGATCATGCGAGGGTGAGTTTGGCGCTGTTCACCCGCCTGCGTAATTGGCGCGATTCAGTCGTGAATGCTCGGCCATCGACGATCGTGCGCTGGCACCGACTCGGTTGGCGGATCTTCTGACGACTGAAGTGTCGGGCAGGGCGTCCGGCAATTCCGGCAGAACTGCGTATGCTGATTCGTAGGATGGCCAGTGAGAACGTGTTGTGGGGTCAAGAGCGAATCGCCTATGAGTTGTTTCTGACGCTCGGTATACGCGTCTCTCCTCGGACGGTGGCGAAGCACGTGCCGAAATTCGCGTCCCCGCCGGGGTGGTCGCTCCAGTCCCGAGATGCTTTGATGTACACTTCGATGTACACTGATCATGAGATTATTGAGCATGCGCGACGCCACTTTCACCGAGCTGCGCAATCAGGCCAAGCGTTACTTCGACCTCGTCGAAGCGGGAGAAACGGTGCGCGTGCTGCGTAACGGCAAGCCCATCGCCGAAATTCATCCGATTCAGCGCGACCTGCCTTCCTGGAAACAGCGCCCGGCGCGGCCGCTAGCCATCAGCGGTATATCGATCAGCCAACTCGTCCTCGAAGACCGCGGCGAGTAAGCCGGGCATAGTCCCATGCGGGTGTATTTCGACTCGTCCGCCTTTGCCAAGCGCTACGTCGTTGAAGCCGGCACGGTCGAAGTGCTCGCCTGGTGCGACCGGGCGACCGAGCTCGCGTTCTCGGTTATCGCCGTACCCGAACTCGTCTCGGCCTTTCGTCGTCTGCGGCGGGAGGGGCGTCTCACCGAGGGGCAATATCTGCAACTCAAGGGCGATCTGATGGCGGACATCGTCGACGCTGTGATCTGCGATACCACCCCGCAGGTGGTGCAGAAAGCCATCGCCGTGCTCGAAGCCCATCCCGTGCGCGCGATGGATGCGATCCACATTGGCGCGGCGCTTGTCTGCGCCGCAGATGCTTTCATCTCGGCTGATGTGCGACAGTGTGCAGCGGCACGGCTCTTGGGACTTCAGGTCGTCGCTCTGTGAGGGCCGGTCATAGCGCCGGCATCGGCTATGGAGCTTTGTCGCCCGTGTGACACAGCCAGCCGGGGCGACCTTGATTTTCGCTCGGCTGAGATTGGGAAAAAAACGGCAAACGCCAGAAGCAACAATGAAAAACAATAGCTGATAGTTACTCGCAGCCTTTTTTAATCAGAAGGTCGCGGGTTCGATTCCTGTAGCCGGCACCAGTTGAATTCGGGCTCATCGCCAGCACGAACTTGCTGTCACCAGCGCGCGCGCCGTGCCCTATCCAGCACACAGTTGCGCACTTGCGCTTTGGGCGTTGGTCACCTTTGTGGAAATGCTGGCAAACACGGCGAATGACGCTTCAGCACAATCCCCACCGCCACGGACGCAGCGATATGAAGAACTGCGCATCGCGCTTCAACACACGGACCAGACGAAGATCCGCGACCCTGGTCGATTCCGGCGCCGATCTCAATGCGCGAGACATACTTGGCGGATCCGCCCTGCGCGTCACGGTGAGTTTTCTAGGGGATTCATGTTTCATCTGGCGGCTGATTTGCCCGCGGATCTGACGTCAACGCGTTGAGCGATGATGGCTACACGCCGTTGCTGTTGGCGCTGCGTCACGCGCATTACAACCACAGCGACCCGCGGCGCCTGCATGCGTTGGTCGACCTGCTACTTTCCGGTGGTGTTTCCGTGAAGATCGCAGGCAAGGACGGCGCGCTCCCGCTGCGCGCCGAAATGGATCCGATGAACTTGCCGCTGATCCAACGGCTGATCAAGCATGGTGGCGTCATGCCGCACGATGGTATGGACCGGGCAACGTCGAACAAGCACGTCGATTCGGTCAAGATGCTGTTGGCGAATCCCGCACTCGGGTTGCTGGCATTTCGGGATGCGCGTGGCGGCTCCATGCTGCATCGTGGAGCAGAAGCACCTAGGATGCTGTCGGCCTTGGGATGGTTCGTGCGCAATTGCTTCGGAATCCATGCCGGGGATGATGATGGCATCAAGCCATTGGGCCGCGCAGCTCGATCCGGTAACACGCCGGCCACGGTGTATCTGCACCGGTTCGAGGCGAACACCACCCAGGCGAGCCGTCGGGGACAGACACCGCTGCATATCGCCGCCTATGACACGCGTCACGACGTGATGCCAGGGTTGATCGAGCGCAGCGCAGATCTGAAGCCAAACGACCCAGAGGGAAGTACACTACTCGACATTCTTACCGATACATACCCGTTCTGTTCTATGACAAACTCCGCATTCAGCGTTGGTTGGCGATGCTCGACGGTACGCCGGCGAATGTACTGAGTGGGCGCCAGGCCCGGGACCCACTGGGATGCGCGAACGCATCCCGGCGCACAGGATGTTTCTGTGTTCTGAAAAACCCCCACTAACGGGGAGTGTTTGCACGTTTCGCAAACAGTCCCTCAGCGCGGCTTGAAGGCTCGCGCGCGCGGATTGATACTCGCAAGTCATGAATTACTGCTTTCCAGCGAGCGATGTGGAACACACCGTAGTCCGTCCCGGCCGTGGACTCGCCGCGGAGTAGCAAGATCAAGAAGTGTCTCGATACAATCACTCGCACTGTCGGAACGTCACGTTGAGTCTGCAACCGTCCGAGAACCTCCTTACCCTTCTCAGGCACCATACCGCGTCCCTCCATCAGGAGGTCGAAGCACTGCCGCTGATGCGGGCGCTCACCGCATCCGATGTCACCGAAGCGGTGTATTGTCAGGTCTTGTTGCGGTTCCATCGCTTTTACGGCCTTCACGAGGCCGGCCTCGAACGAAGCCTGCGACGCGAGAAATGTCCGGCTTATCGGCCTCGCCTGCCTTTGCTGGAACACGACATGATCTGCGCAGGCATCACGCCGCCGTGCGACATACCTCTGTCTGATGATCCCTTTCCTCCCGCCCGGATGCTGGGCTGGCTCTACGTGATCGAAGGCTC
>JBIKKL010000372.1:0-5223 GCA_044360365.1 Burkholderiales bacterium
GGCCGAGAGCCATTCGATCTCGTCGATATAGCGCTTCGTGTCGTCGTAGTGAAAGCCTGTCTCGGGATCGATGCCCTTCACCGCGCCGACGATCTCGGAGGCGAACAGCACGTTGTCCTCGGGTACGATCTTCAGCAGCAATTCCATCCCCGGCTTGTGATAGACGCAGGTGTCGAAGTACACGTTCTTCAACAGCTCGGTGAGCGGGGGGCGTTTCATGTCCTGCGCGAGACCGCGGTAGCGGCCCCAGTGATAGGGCACCGCGCCGCCCCCGTGCGGGATGATCATCTTCAGGGTCGGAAAGTCCTTGAACAGATCTGCCTGTATGAACTGCATGAAGGCGGTGGTGTCGCCGTTCAGATAGTGCGCCCCGGTGCCATGGAAAGCGGGATTGCACGACATGCTCACGTGCACCATCGCGGGAACGTCGAGCTCGACCAGCTTCTCGTAGAGCGGGTACCAGTAGCGATCGGTCAGCGGCGGATCGGTCCAGTAGCCGTCGGAGGGATCGGGGTTCAGATTGCAGCCGATGAAGCCGAGTTCCTTCACGCAGCGCTCCAGTTCCCGGATGCAGTTCTTCGGACTCACGCCGGGCGACTGCGGCAACTGACACACGCCGACGTAGTTATCAGGATAGAGGGTGCATACCCGATGGATCATGTCGTTGCATGCCACGGTCCAGTGTTCGCTGGTGGTGGCATTGCCGTAGTGATGCGCCATGCCGCCCGCGCGCGGCGAGAAGATGGTGAGGTCGATGCCGCGCGTGCGCTGGATCGGCAGCTGGTTCTTCTCGATGCTCTCGCGGATCTCGTCGTCGGTGATGGTGTAGTCGGCGAGCAGGGGTGGTTTCGAGGGATCGCCGAGCGCTTCGATCTGGCGCCGACGCCAGTCCTCGAACTGCTTCGGGGCCGTCGTGTAGTGTCCGTGGATGTCGATGATCATGGGATGTTCCGCTTTCTTCGATGCGCGTTCAAATGCACGCGACGGTGTAGGTGTCTTCCAC
Source organism: Burkholderiales bacterium (assembly GCA_044360365.1). Lineage (GTDB taxonomy): Bacteria > Pseudomonadota > Gammaproteobacteria > Burkholderiales > WYBJ01 > WYBJ01. The sequence goes on from JBIKKL010000372.1 coordinate 1,004, forward strand.
GTTGTCCGGCAGCTTCCATTCGGACCAGGTCTGGCCGTCGTCCATCGTGTTGAACACCTGCCCGCAGCGCGAGATGCAGCAGACCTGCTTCGGGTCGGTGGAATGTTCGGCGATGTACATCATGGTCGCATTGGCCTTGATGCCGCGATCGTAGCGTGACCAGGTTTCGCCGAGATCGAGCGTGCGAAAGAGCGAACCGTCGTGGCTGCGCGAGGCCGGCGAGAGGCCCGCGTACATCTTCTTCGGATCGTGCTTCGAGACAATCACGGCACGGCAGTAGGTGAGCGGCGAGTAGCGGCCGACTTCGATGTCCTTCCAGGTCTGGCCCAGGTCATCGGTCGTGAAGATGCCCATGCGCACCGCCAGGAAGGCGCGGCCCGGCTTGGCGGGGCTGATCACGATGGCGTGCGAGTCGAGCATGCCGGAGGCATCGGTGTCCGCCTGGATGCGGCTCTTCAGATGATCGTTCTTGACCGACAGATCGATGAGGGGCTGGGAGAGATCCTGCCAGGTTTCGCCCGCATCGCGGCTTAGCATCACGCCGCTGACTTCGAGGGCAGCGTAGACGTCGTCCGGATGGGCGGGATCGACCGCGATGCCGATCCCGCGCGTCGGGAACGCCATCGGGCAGTGCTCCATGGAGATTGCGCTCTCGACCTTCTTCCAGTTGTTGCCGCCGTCGGTGCTGCGCCACAGGGCGAAGGGAGCCGCACCGGCGTACATCACTTCCGGGCGGGTGGGATGAAATTCGAGCGACCAGATCACCACCCCGCGTTCGGAAAAGCCGAGCCGCTCCCAACGATCGCCTCCGTCGGTGCTGCGATACACGCCGTCCTGCGTGCCGACGTACAGGACGTGGTGCTGCGTCGGATGGACGCGGATCACCCGCGCTTCGACCTGATCGGGCAGATCGCGCGTCAGCGATTCCCAGGGAGCATCCCCGACTTCCTTGCGAAAGAGTCCGCCGCGGTAGTGGAACGCGTTGGTCTTGAAATGTGCGCCGCCGGCGTAGACGCGACGGGTTGGGTTTGCGCTCATGTTCGGTTTCCTCCTCGATGGACTGGAACTGCCGGCGGCTGCACGCCGCGTGACATGTCGGGCCGACCGTTGGAATTCTCGCCGATTGCGCAGTTCTTGACACGTGCTCCCGTGCCGCAGCCGTCCCTGCGGGCGGCTGCGGTTTGACGCCTCCCCGCAGACCGCATAACGTTCGCCGTTCACGCACGGGAGGAGGACCCAGGCATGCATCGCATTTTCGCGCCGCGCAGGCAGCATTGGACTGGCAGGACCGATCGATCCACGACGAGGCGCCATCGGGCAAGCTGGGTTGCTGCGGCAGCCTTGATCTGCCTGACCTCGCTCGCCGGCGCACAATCCTATCCTTCGCGACCGGTCCGGCTCGTGGTGCCGTTCCCGCCCGGCGGGACGATCGACATGGTCGGTCGGCTCGTGGCGCAGGGGCTCAGCGATCGACTTGGTCAAACCGTCGTCGTCGACAACCGCGCCGGGGCCGGGGGCATCGTCGGTGCCGAGGTGGTCGTGAAGTCATCGCCCGACGGCCATACCCTTTGCCTGTGCAGCGCGGGCGCGATGATCAGCAGCCCGCTGCTGGCGGCCAAGCTGCCGTACGACTCGCGAAAGGACTTCGCGCCGGTCAGTACGCTTGCGACCGTGCCCTATGTGCTGCTCGTGCATCCGACCGCCGGACCGACGAGCGTGACCGCGCTGCTCGCGCTCGCCCGACAGAAGCCCGGTACGCTCAACTTCGGGTCGGCAGGGACGGGAAGTACCTCCCATCTTGCCGGCGCGCAGTTCGTCGCGATGGCGGGTATCGATGTCGTACACGTGCCATTCAAGGGCAGCGCACCGGCGGCTGCGGAAGTGATGGGCGGGCGTATCAACTTCGTGTTCGAAGCGATCGGGGCCGGCACGCAATACGCGCGCAGCGGCCGGATGCGTGCGATCGGTGTGTCGACCCCCAAACGATCACCGGGCTTGCCGGACGTACCGACGATCTCGGAACAAGGCGTGAGCGGATACGAAATGAGTACCTGGCATTCGGTGTGTGCACCGCGCGGTACGCCGCAGGCCGTGATCGACCGGCTCAATCGCGAGATCGTGTCCATCATGAATTCGTCCGACGTGCGCGATCGGTTCGTCGCTGCGGGCACGGAGCCCGGCGCAAGCACGCCCGAGCAGCTGCGGCTTCGCATCGAGCAGGAGTTCGGGCGCTATGAGAAGCTTCTGATTCAGCTCGGCTTGCTCAAGCGCTGAGGACTTCCGGAGGAGGTCGATCGCGGTCCGCTTCAGGAGGGCGACTGCCGGTCCGATGGACGCCGTGGAATCGGTGCGATCCCTTATATGCGCGCTTCATGGATCGCCTGATGCGCTCGGGAAGTTCGCGGCGACCACTTCGGCGATGTCGTCGATGTGTTCGGCGAGTAGCTTCTGGGCGCGCGGCCGGTCACCGCAAAGAGCGGCCTCGGAAATGGCGCGATGGTCGCGCGCCGTGCCGGCCATGAACGATTGCACCGGCACGGCGATGCGCCGGTAACGATCGAAGCGGTGATAGATGCTCTTGCAGAGGCCGAGCAGGATCGGCGAATCGCAGGCGCCGATGAGCGCGAAATGGTATTCGCGGTGGATGCGCTCCCAGTGCTCGTCGATCGGTCGCGGATCGCCCACCTTTGCCGCCACGGTCGAAAAGGCATCCGTCGCCCGCCGCACGCGCTCGCGCCAGCGCGCATCGCCGCGTTCGACGGAAAGTCCCAGGGCATAGATCTCGGCGTGACGTCGGGCCGCGATGACGTCGGTGAGGTCGGCCACGGACACCGATTCCACGGAAAAGCCGCGCTGGCTGCGCAGGACGACCAGATGTTCGCCGATCAGCTGGCACAGTGCTTCGCGCAGGGGACTCGTACCCACGCCGTAGCGTTCGACGAGCGAACGCAGATGCAGCTTCTGCCCCGGCGGGAGCAGGCCGGACACGATATCGGCCCGCAGCCGCCGCAATACGGCGGAGGCTTTGGAGTGTGTGTCTTCGCAGGCCGCCTGCGGCGGTAGACGCATGTCGTTCATGGGGACCTCCGACCGGTTCCCAGCAGAATGCGTACCAGGCACTCCGAACCCTGTGTTTCGGGTGGCCGGATGTCAGCGCCTTCGAAGCGCTTTCCCCAGGAGAACGTCGCTCGTCCCGAGAATTTCGATATCCCGCGGCGAGGTGCATCCGGGGGAGCGGTCATGCACTCATACCGAGCGGGAAACGATTCTCATGCTCCAGACTTCACTCTCGCTCGATGTCGGCTTATCGATGGCATGGGGCTTGCAGAAGTCCGGCGTATCCCTTCGAACGAGGTGATGCCATGCATGTCGTCGTAACGCTTCCTCGCTGCCTGTTCGTCGTACCTTTGCTGCTGGCGTTCGCACCTGTCGCGCATGCGCAGTCAAACTCGGCGGATGCCTTTCCGGCGAAGCCCCCGCGGCTCGTCATTCCCTTCTCGCCGGGCGGAATCTCGGATTACCTCGGGCGTGTCATCGCAGAAGCCGCACCGGAGTCCCTCGGGAGCCCGCTGACCGTGGAGAATCGGCCCGGTGCGAGCGGCAACATCGGCATGGACATCGTCGCCCGGGCGGCCCCCGATGGCTATGTGCTGGGTCTCGCGACAGTCGGACTCGCGAGCAACGCAGTGCTCTATCGGCGGGTGTCCTTCGATCCGGTGCGCGACTTCACCGCGATCACGAAGATCGGCTCCATTCCCTCGGTGATCGTGGTGCACCCCTCCTTGCCGGTGAAGACGGTGCAGGAGTTCATCGCGCTGGCAAGGAAGCATCCGGACGAACTGGCATTCGGCTCATCCGGCCTGGGCACAGGGAGTCATCTGGCCGTCGAGTTCTTCAAGTCGGCGACGAGCACACGCATGACGCACGTGCCCTACAAGAGCACGGCGCAGGCCGTACCGGATCTGTTGAGCGGGCGTTTGCAGTTCATGTTCGATTTCCCGACGACGGCGGTGTCACCGGTGAAGTCAGGCAAGCTGCGCGCCCTTGCCGTGACGTCGGCGAAGCGCTCCGAGGTCCTGCCGGATGTCCCGACCGTCGCAGAGGCTGGTGTGCCCGGTTTCGAATTCGGGACCTGGGCCGGGATCGTGGGGCCGGCCGCCCTGCCCAAGCCTATCGTCGACAAACTCAATGCCGGTTTCATGCGAGCGCTCTCGTCGCCT
>JBIKKL010000025.1:0-17521 GCA_044360365.1 Burkholderiales bacterium
GCCCCCGTATTGCTGATTCCATCGTTGTTAAAGGCGTATTGGCTGACGTAGGAAGCGTCGGTCTGCGGTCCCTCCACCGTCGCGGCGTTCGTACCGGCTTTGGCGGACGCCGTAGCAGTCAGAGAATTCGTGATGATGGTTGCCTGGGCAGGCATGGCCAGCAGCCCGCTTAGCCCGAGGATGTGGATGGCAAGAAGCTTTCTCGGAAAGTTGCACTGCTGCATGAGTCACTCCGTAGTGGAAATTGGGGCCAGAGTGTCAAAGCAACGGTCATGCCCAATGACTATGTTATTGTATTTCCTAGACTGTCTGGACTTTTCACCGTGCGGGTGTAATAAAAACCGACAAAGCAAATCACCCGGGGGCGCAGGCAATCTACCCGATTCGTGAAATCCTGCCTGGCCGCCAGATCCCCCACTAAGCCCAGTCGCGACACCTCAAATACTCAAGATACAACCGCGCCTCCGCCGACCCCGCCTCCGGCTTCCAGTCATACCGCCACTTCACGATCGGCGGCATCGACATCAGGATCGATTCCGTCCTGCCGCCCGACTGCAATCCGAACAGCGTGCCTCGATCGAACACGAGGTTGAACTCGACATAGCGGCCGCGCCGATACGCCTGGAAGTCCCGTTCACGCTCGCCATACGCGAGATCTCGGCGTCGCATCACGATAGGCTCGTAGCCGAGCAGGAAACTTTCCCCGACCGAGCGCGTGATCGCAAAGCACGTGTCGAAGTCGGGCACGTTCAGATCGTCGAAGAACACACCGCCCACGCCGCGCGGCTCGTTCCGGTGCTTCAGAAAGAAATACTCGTCGCACCACTTCTTGAAGCGGGGATGCAGATCGGCGCCGAAGGGCGTGAGCGCGTCGCGGCACACGCGATGGAAGTGCACGGCATCTTCTTCGAAGCCGTAGTACGGCGTGAGGTCCATCCCGCCACCGAACCACCAGACGGGCGCTTCGCCTTCGCGCGTTGCCATGAAGAAGCGCACGTTCATGTGCACCGTGGGCACATACGGGTTGCGGGGGTGGAGCACCAGCGAGACGCCCATGGCCTCGAAGGCTCGCCCACCCAACTCGGGGCGCGAGGCGGAAGCCGATGGCGGCAGCTTCGCGCCCTGCACGCGCGAAAAATTGACGCCTCCGCGCTCGAAGAGGTTGCCCTCTTCGATCACGCAGCTGGTGCCGCCGCCGCCTTCGGGGCGCGTCCAGCTGTCGCGCCGGAACGATGCGCCGTCGAGCGCTTCCAGCCGGGCGACGATCGATTCCTGCAGCCCGGTGAGAAACGCGTGAACGGGAGTCGAATCCATCATCGCCGGCGCGGTAGCGATCGACCGCTCAGAAGGTGCCGACGAAGGCGTCCTGGCTGCGGTTGTAGGTCCGGTTCGTCTGCGCGGTATTGCGATTCACGAGCGGACGGCCGTACAGCGGATGCGTGACGCTGCGGATCTCGTGCTCGAGCTGGATCAACGGACGCTTGTCGACCGGATCGACGAACTGCACGAAGCGATACTGATACTGATCGCTCTCCTGCATGATGAGGCCATTCTCGAGCAGCCATTTGTACGGGCCGGAGAAGTCGACGATGTAGAGCTGCAGGTGATGGCCATCGTAGGGGTGCAGCGGCTGGTCGGTCTCGCGGAAGACGAGCTGCTGGCCCCGCCCGACGCGCACGACCGCGACATCGACACCGCGCTTGTTCTCGAGGCTCGTCAGGCAGCCGATGACCTGCGAATAGAACCGCCCGATGCCGGCGGCCATGCCCGGCGGGACGAGAAACTCGACATACGGCATGCCGATTTCGAAACCGCCGAGTTCCGGCGAAGGTGCATGCGCCCGGAACTGATTCCCCCATGGGCACGTGACTTCGACGAAATCGGACCGGTCGGTGAAGCGGAACTGTGTGCCGTCCAGCCGCGGGGCGACCGACTGCAGCCGGGAGCAAAGCGCCGCGAGATCGGGCACGACGACACCGACCGTTCCGTTCATGCGTTGGGCTTCACCAGTGGGTAGATGGATCTGGCTGCGGCCGATGTTGACCCACATGTTGTCGACGCCGACCATGAGATACGGGTCGCGCGTGAACCCCATGCCCATGAGGTAGAAGATCGTCGCCAGGCGCTGATCGGGCTGGCGAAAGTTGAGATGCTCGAGTTGAATAGAGTTGCCGGAATCTTCCTGAGAGCGAACGTATTGCTGCGCCATGCCAGTCCTCCTGAAAAGAGCCAAGTTGCCAGTCGGTGCGCTTCGTCAACCTCTGCGTGCAGTGCTTGCGGCGCGATGGCCGATATCGCGGCGCATCTGCATACCGTCGAAATGTATCCGGTCCGCAACTTCGTAGGCGCGCCGCTGGGCGAGCCGAACGTTGTCGCCGAGGGCCGTCACGGCAAGAACGCGCCCGCCGTTGACCTGCACGTCGTTGCCGGACAAAACGGTTCCCGCATGAAACACGTGCACGTCTTCGGCCATTGTATCGGGGAGCCCGGTGATCGTGTCGCCCTTGCGCGGCGAATCCGGATAACCGTGCGCGGCGAGCACGACGGAGAGTGCAACGCGCCGATCCCATTGCGGCTCGACCTTGTCGAGCGTGCCGTTCAGTGCGGATTCCATGAGCCCGACCAGATCGGACTTCAGGCGAAACATGATCGGCTGCGTTTCGGGATCGCCGAGGCGGCAGTTGAACTCGAGCACGTTGAGCCGATCGCCGTCGATCATCAGTCCGGCGTAAAGGAAGCCGGTGTAAGGTGCCCCGGCCGCAGCCATGCCTGCGACGACCGGATCGATCACCTCCCTCATCACGCGTGCGTGCATCCGGGGCGTCACGATCGGCGCGGGCGAATAGGCCCCCATCCCCCCCGTGTTCGGCCCGTCGTCGCCGTCGCGCAGCCGCTTGTGATCCTGGCTCGTGGCGAGGGCAAGCACGTTGCGGCCGTCGATCATCGCGATGAAGCTGGCTTCCTCCCCTTCGAGGAAGTCCTCGATGACGACTCGGTGTCCGGCCTGCCCCATCGATCCACCCACCAGCATCGAATCGACTGCGGCGTGTGCTTCATCGCGGGTTTGGGCGACGACGACACCTTTGCCGGCGGCGAGGCCGTCTGCCTTCACCACGATGGGCGCCGGCCGGCTATCGATGTACTGATGAGCATCGGCGGCGACTTCGAAGGTGGCGTACTGCGCGGTCGGAATGCCGTGCTGGCGCATGAAGGCCTTGGCGTAGTCCTTGGAGCTCTCCAGCTGGGCGGCAGCCTGGGTCGGCCCGAAGATGCGCTGATCCGCCGTGCGAAACGCATCGACGATCCCTTCGGCAAGCGGCGCCTCGGGCCCGACCACGGTGAACGCGATGCGCTCGCTGCGGGCGAAATCGAGCATCTCCGGGATGCTCGAGCAGTTCACGTTGATGCAGCCCGGCTCGTTCGCAGTGCCCGCGTTGCCGGGCGCCACGAAGACCTTGGTGGTGCGCGGCGACTGGGCAAGCTTCCAGGCAAGCGCATGCTCGCGGCCGCCGGATCCGACGACGAGAATCTTCATGGGGCTGTCATCCGCTCAAGTGAGTTGCATGGCCGGCTGTCCGTTCTTCGCGCGCGGATCAATGTCGGAAGTGCCGAATGCTCGTGAACACCATGGCAAGCCCGTGTTCATCCGCGGCGGCAATGACTTCCTCATCGCGCATGCTGCCCCCAGGCTGGACGACGGCACGCGCCCCGGCCTGCGCCAGAACGTCCAGACCGTCCCGAAACGGAAAGAAGGCGTCCGACGCCACGACCGAACCGACGAGCGAAAGACCCGCATTTGCTGCCTTGATGGACGCGATGCGCGCCGAGTCGACCCGGCTCATCTGGCCTGCGCCGACACCCAGGGTGCGTCCTTCGCCGCAGAACACGATTGCGTTCGATTTGACGTACTTCGCCACCCGCCAGGCGAACAGCAGATCCGCCAATTCGGTGGTGCTCGGCTGACGTCGCGTGACACAGCGCAGATCGGCTGCACCAACCGCGGCGACATCCGGGCTTTGCAGGAGCAATCCGCCCCCCACACGCTTCATGTCCCAGACGTTGATGCCGGCCGCAAGGGGAATCTCCAGGACGCGGATGTTCGGCTTGCGACCGAGCACCGCCAAAGCTTCCGGGGACACTTTCGGCGCGATGAGTACCTCGACGAACTGGCGGGATACGGCTTCTGCAGTCGGGGCGTCGAGTTCGCGATTGACGGCGATGATGCCGCCGAAGGCCGACGTGGGATCCGTGGCGAATGCTCGGTCGTATGCAAGCGCTACATTCTCGGCGACGGCGACACCACACGGATTGGCGTGCTTGATGATCACGCATGCAGGCTGCTCGAAACTCTTGGCGCACTCCCAGGCGGCATCTGCGTCGGCGATGTTGTTGTACGACAGCTCCTTGCCTTGCACCTGCCGAAAGGTTGCGAGCGAGCCTGCCACGGGAATCAGATCGCCGTAGAACGCGGCGTTCTGGTGCGGGTTCTCCCCGTAGCGCAATGTCTGTACACGCTGGAAGTTCAGATTGAGTCGATCCGGGAATACGCCCTGCCGATCGTTCTCGTCGAGCGAGGTGAGATAGTTGCTGATTGCGCTGTCGTAGGCCGCCGTGTGGGAGAACGCCTTCTTGGCGAGGACGAACCGCATCTTGGCGCCGATTGCGCCGGAAGACGACTCGAGTTCTTCGATGACGGCCGGGTAGTCGGCAGGATCGGTGACGACCGCCACGTCCTTGTAGTTCTTGGCCGCGCTGCGCACCATGGCAGGCCCGCCGATGTCGATGTTTTCGACAGCGTCTTCCAGACTGGCGCCCTGGGCCACCGTGCGTGCGAATGGATAGAGGTTGACGACCACGAGGTCGATGCCCGGTATGCCGTGTTTGGTCATCGCATCGACGTGATCCGGGTGGTCGCGGCGCGCGAGAATGCCGCCGTGGATGCGGGGATGGAGTGTCTTGACGCGTCCGTCGAGCATTTCGGGAAAGCCGGTGAAATCCGCGACCTCGGTGACTTGAATGCCGCTGTCGCGCAGGGATTTCGCCGTTCCGCCCGTGGAGAGAATCTCGCACTGGTAGCGCACCAGACAACGCGCGAGTTCGATGAGCCCCGATTTATCGGAGACGCTGATAAGTGCGCGCTTCACGCTCGCCATGAATCGATTCCTCGACCTCGAAAACTTCGATCGGATCAAACATACCCGATGTGCCGCCGAAGCGACATCGGGCAAAGCCGTCAACAAGGATTCACGGCGTGCGCTACCCCTTGATGCCGTGGGTCTTCATCTTCTTGCGCAGCGTATTGCGGTTGATGCCGAGCATCTGCGCCGCGTGCGTCTGGTTACCCTCGACCCGCAGCAGCACCGCCTCGATCAGCGGTCGCTCGACGCAGTGGATCACCATCTCGTACACGCCTTGGGGCTCCTCGCCGTCGAGATCCCGAAAATAGCCGTCGACGGCCCTTCGTACCGAACGTTCCAGGTCGGTTTCGCTAATCATGCCGCAAGCTCCTCTCTTGCGTCGGCAGCAGGTTCGAACCCGCTGTCCTCGAGCCGTCGAAAATACGCATCCACACACTGCAACTGCAAGCCGGGACTCTCGAGCCTATTAAACTGATGGCGAAACTCGACACCGCCCGGCAACCAGGCCATGTACCAGCCGATGTGCTTGCGAGCGATCCTCGGGCCGACCAACTCGCCGTAGAGCGCGTGCAGTTCCTGCAGGTGCCACGTCATCACACGCTCGATCTCGAGTAGCGTCGGCGAAGCCGCGAGCACGCCTGTGCGCAGATAGTGCTCGATCTCGCGAAAGATCCATGGTCTCCCCTGAGCAGCACGACCGATCATCAGTGCGTCGGCGCCTGTCGCCGCCAGAACGCGTTGCGCTTTTCGGGGCGAATCGATATCGCCGTTCGCGATGACGGGAATCGATACGCTGCGCTTGACCTCGGCGATCGTCCGATATTCGGCTTCGCCGCGAAACGCATCGGCGCGAGTGCGGCCGTGAACGGCGAGCGCCCGAATGCCAGCCTGTTCCGCAATGTGCGCAATACGCACAGCGTTGCGTTCGCCGGCATCCCAACCGGTTCGGATCTTCAACGTCACGGGAATGTCCACGGCGGCCACGACGGCATCGAGGATGCGACCGACCAACACCTCGTCGCGCAAAAGTGCGGAACCCGCAGCGACGCTGCACACCTTTTTCGCCGGACAACCCATGTTGATATCGATGATGTCGGCCCCACGGGCAGCATTGAACCGTGCGGCATCGGCGAGCATGCCTGGATCAGCGCCGACGATCTGGACGCTGATCGGCGCGACTTCGCCTTCATGGTTCATGCGGCGCTGGGTTTTCAGCGTATCCACCAGCCCAGGCTGCGACCCGATCATCTCCGATACCGCCAGCGCCGCTCCATGGGACCGGCAAAGTGTTCGGAAAGGCCGATCGGTCACACCCGCCATGGGAGCGACGATGAGCGTACCCTGCAGGGAATACGGTCCTATCTGCACTGACGAAGCGCCCGGGAATCAGACGGGGATGAAAGACTGGGAAAGGGCGGCCATTCTAATCACATTCGCGCCCCGGAAAAAGCAGGCGCTGCGTCAGCCGGGGTTGCCGAAGATCATGCGTCGCATCAAGAAGCGCTTGGTGCTGCCCGAGGCATCGAGCGCAAACAATCCGAGACTGCGTCCGAGACCGAGCACCGGATCATCGTTGGAGAAAGCGCGAACGAGAAGGTCCGTGAAGAATGTCCCACCTGCACGGTCGATTCGGCGGCTCGACCGATAGCTGCGCAGGCCCTCGAGCAAGTCGGCGCCACGCGCCGATGTGTTTGCCAATGCATCGGCGAGTTCGAAGGCATCGCGCAGCCCGATGTTGAAGCCCTGGCCTGCTACGGGATGGAGCGTCTGTGCGGCGTTGCCGATGAGGACATGACGATCGCTGACCGGTCGATGCGCATAGTGCAGCTTCAGCCTGAAGGATGCTCGCGGTCCGCGCACATGCACTGCGCCGATACGCTCCCCGTACGCATCGCAGAATGCCTTTTCGAACGCGCCATCATCGAGGGCAAGCAGACGCTCCGCTTCGCCTGCCGGCACCGTCCAGATCAGTGCGTGGGCACCAGCAACGGGCAGCAAGGCAATCGGGCCGCGCCCGGTGAATCGCTCGTAGGCGTGTTCGGGCTCGGCATGACCGCAAGCGATTTCGGCGATGACGGCGATCTGGCCGTAATCACGATCCGTCGATCGGTACTTCGCGAACAGGTTGCTCCCGCCGTCGGCTTGCGCAACGATGCGCGCCTCGATGCTCTCCGCGTCGAGGTCGAGTTCGTAGTGCACGGTCGCAGCATCCGCCCCTGCATCGAGCGCCTTGACGTGGGCACCCGACACGACCCGGACGCCCGCATCCACCACGCGGGCGTGCAGGGCTGCGAGCAGGCTCGCATAAGGCACGACATAGCCGAGCGCATCGATTTCGAGTTCGCTCGCGCGCAGAATCGTGTGGCCGAAACGACCCCGCTGCGACACATGCACTTCGCGAATCGGCGCAGCTTCCAGGCAAGGCGACCAAACGCCGAGGCGTTCGAGGATCAATCGCGCCCCGTATGAGAGCGCAAACACCCGGGGATCGCTTTTGGCCGTCTCGCTCTTCGCTTCGAACACGATCGGATCGAGGCCCAGCCGCTTCGCGGCCAGTGCGGCCGACAGTCCGACGGGGCCTCCGCCGATGAACGCAATATCGTGCATGGTGCCATCGAGCCTTTCAGGTCAGCCGCGGCGCATGAGGGCCTCGACATCGCTGATCGTCTTTGGCGCATCGGAGGTGATGACCTCATGACCCGCCGCCGTGACCAGCACATCGTCTTCGATGCGAATGCCGATGTTGCGAAAGGACTCTGGAATGTCGTCCGCAGCGCGCACATAAAGCCCCGGCTCGACGGTGAGTACCATGCCCGGCTCGAGCAGCTTCCACTTGCCTTCGCTGCCGTACTCACCCGCGTCGTGTACGTCCAGGCCCAGCCAATGCCCGGTGCGGTGCATGTAGAACCGCTTGTATGCGCCCGATTCGATCATGCCGTCCGCATCTCCGCAGAGCAGCCCGACATCGATCATCCCTTCGACCAGCACACGCACCGCCGCCTGGTGCGGATCGTTGAATGTGTTGCCTGGTCGAACGGCTTCGATTGCCTTCAACTGCGCGGCAAGGACGATCTGGTACAAATCCTTCTGCGCGCCCTCGAACCTCCCGCCTACCGGAAAGGTACGGGTGATGTCGGAGGCATAGCCATCGAGTTCGCAGCCGGCATCGATCAGCAGCAGATCGCCGTCCTTCAGCTGGGCGCGATTGGTGACGTAGTGCAGCACGCAGGCGTTGGCTCCGGAGGCAACGATCGACGTGTAGGCCGGCGCCTGCGAACCGGCGCGCACGAACTCGTGCAGGATCTCGGCCTCGATCTGGTATTCGAACATCCCAGGCCGCGCTGCACCCATCGCCCGTCGATGTGCAGCAGCCGAAATGACGGCCGCCTTACGCATCGTATCGAGCTCTTGTTCGTCCTTCACCAGGCGCATGGCGTCGAGCAGACTGCGCGCGTCCACGACCTCGGCCGGCGCCTGCACTCCGGTGCGCACCATGGCCCGCACGGCGTTGAGCCAGGCGGTGAGTTTCGAGTCCCACACCGGATCGGCACCCAGACTGAAGAAGACGCGGTCGCGATCGCCGAGCAGCTTGGGGATCTCGGCGTCGAGCGATTCGACTGGCAGCGCATCGTCCATCGCGAACACCGTCCTGGCGGCTTCCGGCCCGTGACGGAAGCCGTCCCATATCTCGCGTTCCTCGTTCTTGCCGCGACAAAACAGCAGGCTGCGCGGGCTTTCGCCACCCACGAGAACAAGGACCGCCTCGGGTTCCGTGAACCCGGTCAGATAGTAGAAGTAGCTGTCGTAGCGATAGGGATAATGGGCGTCCCGATTGCGGGTGCGCTCCGGCGAGGTCGGCACGATCAAGACGCCGTTGCCGATTTTTCGCGCAAGCTTCGCGCGACGGGCGGCATAGGCCGCAGTGGGGATCATTGTTCGACTCCGGGAACGGAAGGGACGCTATTCGACGACGCGTGCAAACCAGCAGCTGCAATTGCATCACTGCCCGCCTGCTTGCACAAGCATGCAGTCAGATCCGACCGAAATGACTCGCGCGGACCATGTCCGTTGGGCCTACCCGGCTCCGTCGCTGCCTCGCACCCGCGTTCGCAACTTTTCAAGACGCTCCGGCGTACCGATGTCCATCCACAGTCCGTCGAAGCGCTCCCCGGTCACCTCGCCGCGAGCCGCGGCAGCGTGCAGCATCGGACCCAGCGCGCGCCGCTCGCCCGGCACCATCGAGGAGAAAAACTCGGGGCGGTAGACGCCGATGCCGCTGAATGTCAGTCGCTCTGCGTCACCGGGGATCAGTCGCCCCGAGTCTGCAAGCGTGAAATCCCCCTTGGGGTGGTGCTCGGGATTGGCGACCAGCACGAGATGCGCGAGGGTCGCCGGCTCGTCGGAAGGGCCGGTCATCCGCCGTGCGACCTCGTTGAGCCGCGAATAGTCGAAGTCGCAGTAGATGTCCGCATTGGTCGCGACGAAACAGCCATCGCCCAGCAAGGTCAAGGCAAGCGCGATGCCGCCGGCGGTCTCCAACGCCGATGGTTCGCGCGAGTAGCGCACACGAACGCCCAGCGATTGCCCGTCTCCGAGCGCAGCAATTATCTGCTCGCCGAGGTGCGAGACGTTGACGGCGATATCCGAGATGCCGGCCGCGGCAAGACGTCGAATCTGCCACTCGATCAGCGAGCGGCCTCCGGCCTCGAGCAAGGGCTTGGGCGTCACGTCGGTCAGCGGGCGCATGCGCTCTCCGCGCCCGGCGGCAAGAAGAATGGCCTTCACGATGGATCGCAGTCAGAAGGTATGCGCAACCTGCGCGGAACGGCCTTGCAGTTGATCGATGAGACGGGCAAGCGGAGCGAGTTCGCCATAGCGACGGGCAGCCCGAAGCAGGTAATCGAGGACGAGCGGGATATCGGCAAGATAGCGCTCCTTGCCGTCACGATGCCAGAGCCGGGCGAAGATGCCTACAACCTTCAAATGACGCTGCACGCCCATCCATTCGAAGTCCCGATAGAAATCGGCGAAATCGGTCGGCACGGGCAGACGGGCGCGACGGGCCTCCTGCCAGTAGCAAATCGCCCAGTCGATCACGCGCTCCTCGGGCCAGCGTACGTACGCATCCTTCAACAGGGAAACGAGGTCGTACGTGATCGGGCCGTAGACGGCATCCTGAAAATCGAGCACCCCGGGCATGGGCTCGGTGACCATCAGGTTACGAGAATGATAGTCGCGGTGTACGTAGACGCGGGGCTGGGCCAGATTGTTGGCAAGCAGCCGCGCCACGACTGCATTCAACACGCTCGTTTGGGCCGCATCGAGCGATGCGCCCAAGTGGCGCGTTACGTACCACTCGGGGAAAAGATCCACTTCGCGCCGAAGCAGGGCCTCGTCGTACTCCGGAAAGACACCCGGGCGGCTCGCACATTGCAAACGAACCAGTGCCGAGAGCGCCGGGCGATAGCGCGCATCGGCGTTGCGGTCGTCGAGATCGGCGAGATACGTCGACACGCCGAAATCCGACAGAAGCAGAAATCCGCGCTCGAAGTCATGAGCCATGACCTTCGGCACGTTGACGCCGGCGCTCGACAGCACCTCGGCCACCCGCACGAACACCGAGCAATCTTCATGGGGAGGCGGCGCATCCATCGCGATGACCGAACCGCCGCCATGGCGACGAAATCGGAAATAGCGCCGGAAACTGGCATCCTCGGAAGCCGGCACCATGCTCGCGTGCTCGACATCGAGCACGCTCGACGCCCAGCTTCGCAGTTGCTCGAGTCGATTCATCGCGATTGCGTTGCCTTCCGGAAGCCCGGATTCTATCATTCGATGCACCAAGCACTCGCGCCCGGCGCGTCCTTCGCAAAGGAGCGCACGCCGCGTACCGCCGGGCGAACCCATCAGGTCCCATCCTAGAATGCACGTTACCCGTTTGCCGTCCGTCGGCCTTCTCATGCTGCTCGTGCTGGCCGCCGAATCCCATGCCGCCGGCGCGGGCCTCGGCCTAAAACTCGATCGCGGTCTCGCGAGCCCCGGGTCCGCAGGCAACGAGAAGCTGCCGGTGTACATCGATGCGGATCAGATCCAGGGGCGTCAGGAAAACGACCTCGAAGCCCGCGGCAATGCGAGGCTCCGCACCCGAGAGAAATCACTGTCCGCCGACTGGCTGCTCTATCGCAGCAAGGAAGACGAGGTCGAAGCCGAAGGCAACGTTCGGCTCGAGCAGGCCGGGAACGTCTTCCAGGGAACCCGACTCAAGCTCAACCTCGAAAGCGAAAAGGGTTACCTGCAGCAGCCGGTATACAGCCTCTCGGAACTGGGTGCTCGAGGCGACGCCAAGGAGTTCATCTTCGCCGGCGAGAATCGCTATCGCGTCGACCAGGGCAAATACACCACGTGCGGCCCGGGTCAGGATGACTGGTTCATCCGCGCGCGCGATCTGGAGTTGGACAAGAACACACAAATCGGCACCGCTCGGGACGCGAGCGTGGTGTTCATGAACACGCCGATCCTCTACACGCCATGGATGGATTTCCCGCTCAGCCGCGACCGCAAATCCGGCTTTCTCTCCCCCACGATCGCAACGGGCGGCAAGAGCGGCGCGGAGTTCTCAATCCCATACTACTGGAACATCGCGCCGAATCGCGATGCGACGATCACGCCGCACGTCTTGTCCAGGCGCGGAATGATGGTCGGCGGGGAGTTTCGCTACCTCGACCCCGGCTACAACGGCGAAATGCGCGTGGAGCTTTTGCCGAGCGATCGGGTCGCCGATCGCGATCGCTATGCAGCGTTTGCTCGCCACGCGCAGGTCTGGGGGCCCTGGAACCTGCTGGTAAACGTCCAGAAGGTCTCCGATGACAACTACTTCCGCGATCTGTCGACGCAAATCCAGGCGACGTCGCGGACGCTGCTTCCTCGCGAAGCAATCGCTTCCCGCGGCGGCGCACTGGGCGGGACGGGCAACTGGGCGCTGATAGGTCATGTACAACGCTGGCAAACCCTGCAGGACCCGCAGGCACCAATCAGCATACCGTACGACCGCCTGCCGTCACTCACCCTGATTACCAACAACTACGACGTCGCCGGTACCGACATCAATTTCACGGGCACTTACGTAGATTTCCACCATCCCACGCAGGTCAACGGTTCCCGCCTGGTCGCATACCCGAGCGTCAGCGTGCCGCTGCAAACGTCCTACGCGTTTCTGACGCCCAAGCTCGGCATGCACTACACGCGCTACGACATCGCGTCCCAGCCGATGTCGCCTCTGACGAACCAAACCCGTTCAGTGCCCATCTTCAGCACCGAGGGCGGGCTGATTTTCGAGCGAGATACCACCATCGGCGGCACCAAGTACCTGCAGACGCTCGAGCCGAAACTGATGTACGTCTACATCCCGTACCGGGACCAGCGGCACCTGCCGAATTTCGAAAGCGGCCTCGCCGACATCAACTTTGCCTCGATCTTCAGCGAAAACCAGTTCAGCGGCAACGATCGCATCAACGACGCGAATCAGCTGACGCTGGGCGTGACCTCGCGCCTGCTCGATCCGAACAGCGG
This sequence comes from Burkholderiales bacterium, assembly GCA_044360365.1. Taxonomy (GTDB): domain Bacteria; phylum Pseudomonadota; class Gammaproteobacteria; order Burkholderiales; family WYBJ01; genus WYBJ01. Next base: position 12,708 of record JBIKKL010000025.1, read on the forward strand.
GATTGAACAGATCCGGGTGGGCCTTGCCCAGCGCTTCTACTTCAAAGAGCAGCAGGTCACCATCCCGGGGGTTCCTGCACGCACGAGCACGTCGTCCGATATCCTCGCCGCGATCAACGGCAGGATCACGCGCAACGTGATCGCCGAAGCTGCCGTTCAGTACGACAACGAATTTTCACAATCGCGAAAACTGGCCGTCGGTGCGCGTTATCAACCCGATGTCGGCAAGGTGCTCAACGTCGGCTACCGGTTTACGCGCAACGTACTGGAAAACGTGGATCTATCGGCCCAATGGCCGCTGGGCAGCGGCTGGAGCGGGGTCGGACGAATGAACTATTCCCTCCGGGACGGCCGGATTGCGGAGGGTCTCGCCGGGGTCGAGTACAACGGCGACTGTTGGGTCTTGCGTGTGGTCACGTACAACGTGGCCGTTGGTACCGGCGACAGTTCGCGTTCCGTCTTCGTCCAGCTTGAACTCAACGGCGTCGCGAAGGTCGGATCGAATCCGCTGGAGGTGTTGCGCCAGAACATTTCCGGCTATACCAAGATCAACGAACCGCAGACGAGCATTCTGCCCCCACTAAGATAGGCATGATCCCCTTACGCCCCCTTTGGTTGGCCTGTGCACTGACCGTGATCGCAACCAGTACGCCGATCCTTGCCGGGGAGCCCGGCTCGCCATCGCGCAGGGTGCTCGACGTCGATCGCATCGTGGCAGTCGTGAACGACGACGTCGTCACGCGCATCGATCTCGACCATCAGATCCGGCTCGCTGCGGATACGCTCAAACGCCAGGGCACGCCGTTGCCGGCGCGTGACATCCTCGAAAATCAGGTGTTGGAGCGCATCATCAACCAACGCATGCAGCTCTCTTTCGCCAGAGAGAATGGCTTGCGCATCGACGATGCCGTGCTGGACAAAACGATCGCTCGAATTGCGGAGCAGAACAAGCTCGCCGTGCCGCAGCTGCGGGCCGCGCTGGAACGCGATGGGGTACCCTTCACGCGCTTCCGCGAAGAAATCCGCGGCGAGATCACCGTCGCCCGGCTGCGAGAACGCGAGGTCGACAGCAAAATCATCGTGACCGAGGCCGAGATCGATGCTTTCATTCAAAGTGCAACGAAAGCCGAGAACAAGAGCACCGAGTACGAACTCGGCCACATCCTGATTCGCGTTCCGGAACAAGCCAGTTCGGATCTCGTCCAGGCCCGTCAGGCGCGCGCCGAGCAAGCACTCGCGGAATTGAAAAAGGGCGCCGACTTCGGTCAAATCTCCGCGACTTATTCGGATGCACCGGAAGCCCTCAAAGGCGGTAGTCTCGGGTGGCGTGAATCGAGCCGCCTCCCAACATTGTTCGTTGAAGCCCTGCAAAACATGCGGGTCGGGCAATTCAGCGAACTGATTCGCAGCTCGAACGGCTTCCACATCCTCAAAGTGGTGAATCAGCGAGGCGCAGCCGCGGTCATCGTTCAGCAGACCAACGCACGCCATATCCTGATCAAGACCAACGAAGTCACCTCTGAAAGCGAAGCCCGCAATCGTCTGGTCGGTTTGCGCGAACGCATCGAGAACGGCGCAAACTTTGCCGAGCTGGCGCGGTTGCAATCTCAGGACGCGAGCGCTCCCAAAGGGGGCGATCTCGGCTGGCTCTCCCCTGGCGATACCGTGCCGGATTTCGAGCGCACGATGAACCAGTTGACGGTCGGCGAACTGTCTCAACCCATCAGGACGGAGTTCGGCTGGCATCTGGTGCAGGTGCTCGGTCGACGCGACCAGGACATGTCGAAGGAACGCGTGCGCCTTGGCGCCCGTCAGTCGTTGAGGGAGCGCAAGTCCGACGAGGCCTACGAGGAATGGTTGCGCCAGCTGCGCGACAAGACCTACGTCGACATCCGCCTCGAAGACCGTCGATGATCCCCCACCGCGCACTGCGATGAGCGCCGGCAAAGCAACCATGGTCACATTGGCGCTCACCCCGGGCGAGCCCGCAGGCATCGGACCCGAACTCGTCGCGAAGCTTGGCAGTTGCGATCGCGCGGCCCGAATCGTGGTTATCGCGGACAGGCATCTCCTCGCCGACCGTGCGCGCCGGATCGGCACAACCTGTGATCTGCCCGCGTGGGACCCGACGGACGTCGGTACCAAGTTGTCCGTCATGCACGTACCGATGCGAGCGCCCAGTACCGCGGGCCGCCTGGATGCGCACAACAGTGCTTACGTGCTCGAGACCATAGAGCGAGCCATCGACGGTTGTCTCGATGGCACATTCGATGCCATGGTGACGGGTCCCGTCCACAAGGGGATCATCAACGAAGCCGGCTTTGAATTCACCGGGCATACCGAAATGCTCGCCGAGCGTTGCCACACCCCTCGCGTCGTGATGATGCTCGCTGGCGGAGGGCTGCGGGTTGCGCTCGCAACGACGCATCTGGCGCTCAAGGACGTTCCAAAGGAACTCACCCAGTCCGTGCTCGAACAGACGTTGCGCATTCTCGCCTCCGACTTGAAGCAGCACTGGGGAATCGAACACCCGCGCATCGCGGTGGCCGGGCTCAATCCGCACGCAGGCGAATCCGGTTACCTGGGCCGCGAGGAAATCGAGGTCATCACGCCAGTGCTGGAGCGATTGCGCACGGAGGGCATGGCGCTCGATGGACCGGTACCTGCCGATACGCTCTTCACGCCGGCTCGGCTGGCGCACGCCGATGCCGTTCTGAGCATGTACCACGACCAGGGTCTGCCCGTGCTCAAGTATGCAAGTTTCGGCCGCGGCATCAACGTTACGCTCGGGCTCCCCATCATCCGGACCTCCGTGGATCATGGCACCGCGCTGGATCTCGCAGGAACCGGAAAGGCCGATGTCTCGAGCCTGCTGGAAGCAATCGAAGCAGCAACGTTGATGGCCACCAACGCTGCGCGTTCCCGACATGCTTCCTGAAGCGCTCCATGAGGCTTTCAAGGCGAATCGGTCAGCCGTGAAAGCATTGCAGAACGCCTTCGTCACGCTCGCCCAAGATGCGTTCGATCGACGTGTCCGGCGTTCGCGGCCTTGCGCTGCGGGTTCGATCGGCAGATGAAGGCATCCCCTCACCCGATTCCTGCCGGCCGCAACGCTCAACACCGCCCGCGCAAACGGTTCGGTCAGAATTTCCTGGTCGATCGATCGGTCATCGATCGCATCGTGAATGCGATCGGTCCGCGCCCGGAGGATCGCATCATCGAGATCGGGCCAGGTCATGGGGCATTGACGAACGCGCTGCTCGAGGCCGTACCGAGATTGGAGGCTGTGGAGATCGATCGCGATCTCGCCGCCGAGCTTGCGCAGATGCATGCCCCCGAACGCCTGCAAATCCACATCGCCGACGCGTTGAAGTTCGATTTCGGCGCAGGCTCGGGGAAGTTTCGAGTCGTCGGCAACCTGCCTTACAACATCTCCTCGCCGCTGTTGTTTCATCTGCTCGAGTATGCGGATCGCATCGACGATATCCATGTCATGCTGCAGAAGGAAGTGGTCGACAGGATGATCGCGCACCCCGGCACCCGAGAATACGGCCGGATAAGCGTCATGCTCGGATATCGGTTCCGGATCGAACGCCTGTTCAAGGTCGCCCCGGGATCGTTCCGTCCCATACCGAAGGTGGATTCGGCCGTTGCGCGGCTGCGTCCGCATTCGGTGTTGCCATGCGTAGCCGACGATCCGGCTCTGTTTGCGCGAGTCGTGGCGCTCGCATTCGGGCAAAGGCGCAAGACGCTACGCAATGCGCTCTCGACGATCGCAGACGATGCAGCACTGAAACGCGCCGCGATCGACCCTCAGGCGCGGGGCGAAACGTTGTCGCTCGAACAGTTCGTCACGCTCTCAAACGCCCTGCGGTGAACGCCGCCTGAGGATCGATTCGCTTCGCGGCTGTTCGAACCCGAGCTGGTACCCCACCGGGATCATCCTTGCGTACCAAGAAACGCATGCTGGCGCGTCAAAGTAGTCCCGATCGATTGCCACCCACGACTGAATCACCGTCCGCAGAAGATGCTTCCATCTGCCGCGTGCAGAGGGCTCAGATCTGCACCATTTCGAAATCTTCCTTGCGCGCGCCGCACTCGGGACAGGTCCAGTTCATGGGAACGTCGTCCCATCGGGTACCCGGAACGATTCCTTCCTGGGGAATGCCCGCAGCCTCGTCGTAGACGAAGCCACAGATGAGACACATGTAGGTTTTGTAGGCGGCGTCGACGCTCGTCATGGCCTGCAGTCAGGGTTATGGATAGAATCGGCGACGATTCTAATCGATATTGCAGCGGCGATGAGCGAGACTCCTCCGATCGTATTGGTATTCGCCGCAAACGATCCCAGCGGCGGGGCAGGCATTCAGGCAGACATCCTCACGCTTGCGAGCATGGGATGCCATCCATTGCCCATCATTACCGGCATTACCGTACAGGACACCATTGGCGTCGAAGCCATCATGGCTACCGAGGCGGAATGGGTCGCCGATCAAGCACGCTGCGTGCTCGAAGATATGCCCGTTGCTGCCTTCAAGCTCGGCGTGCTTGGCAGCCTGGAGAATATCGCGGCGATCGCGGAAGTGGTTTCGGATTATCCCGACGTGCCGCTCGTGTTCGATCCCGTGCTCTCCTCAGGTCGTGGCGATGATTTTGCCGGAGACGAGCTCATTGCGGCGATGCGCGAAATGCTTTTCCCGCAAACGACGGTGCTCACGCCGAACATCGTCGAGGCGCGTCGACTCATCCAGCCGGATATCGCCGACATCGACGCGCTCGCCGAGGCCGCAATTGCCCAACGTATTCTGCAGCTC
>JBIKKL010000376.1:0-5196 GCA_044360365.1 Burkholderiales bacterium
TGACCCGACGGCGCGCTTGTCGCGCAGCCGTGGCGAAATCGAAGCCGGATGAATGAAACTGTGACTCGACCGGCTATCGATCGTTCAGGTGACAAGCCGACCAGCGACCTGTTTCGATCTCGCGCAGTTGGGGCGCCTCGCTGGCGCAGCGCGAGGTTGCATGCGGGCATCGCGGATGAAAATGGCATCCCGAAGGGGGCGCGATCGGGGACGGGATTTCCCCGCGTATCGGCTGATACTCGGCGGCACGACGTTCCAGACGCGGCACTTCATCGAGGAGGGCTTTCGCGTAAGGATGATTCGGGGCGCGAAAGAATGCCTCGGACGACGCCAGTTCCACGATTCGTCCCAGATACATGACCGCAACGCGATCGGAGATGTATTCGATGACCCCGAGATCGTGACTGATGAAGACATAGGTCAATCCGAGTGTTTCGCGCAGCTCGGAAAACAGGTTGAGGATCTGTGCCCGAATGGATACGTCCAGTGCCGAGACGGCTTCGTCGCACACGAGCAGCTTGGGCTGGACGGCAAGTGCGCGCGCGATGCCGATGCGCTGTCGCTGACCACCGGAGAACTGATGCGGGTAACGTCGCTTGTAGCTGGGATCGAGCCCCACGCGCAGCATCAGCTGATCGACGTAGTCGGAAAACTCCTTGCGCGAGACGAGCCCGTGCACCCGAGCGGCTTCGCCCACGACCTCTGCGATGCGAAGTCGCGGATTGAGGGACGCGAACGGATCCTGGAATATCATCTGGATCTGCAAGGCCTGGGTGCGCGACGTGGCGGCAAGTTGGTCCATCGTGCTGCCGTCGAATTCGATGCGGCCCCGCGTGGGTGTCAGCAGGCCTGCGATCATGCGTCCGAGCGTGGACTTCCCGCATCCGGATTCGCCGACGAGCCCCAGGACTTCCCCTTGGTCGACGCGCAGCGTGACATCGTCGACCGCGTGCACCACCTCGTCCTCGATGCCGCCCGTCAGTGCTGCCGCCAGCCGCGTGGCCACATCCGGCGTGCGCCGAAACTCCTTGGTGACGCCAATGACATCGAGCATGGCGCTCATTGCGGATACCTCGTCTGCGCAGGCAAGGGGTGAGCGCATCGAAGCGTGCGGCCCGGTGCCGGTTCGGTCGTCTCGATCGATGCTGCGCACGCATCGATCGCCCGGCTGCAGCGAGGGCGAAACGGGCAGCCGGTGGGCAATTTCGCAAGCGACGGCGCCATCCCGGGAATCTGGGCGAGTTTCGATCCGCGCTGGCCGCCGCCGGGCAGCGAAGCGATGAGCCCCGCGGTGTAGGGATGGCGCGGATGCTCGAGAATGTCATCGACGGTGCCGGTTTCGACCATGCGCCCCGCGTACATGATCGCCACGCGGTCGGCGAGCCCGGCCAGCACGGCGAGATCGTGCGTAATCCATACGAGCGCCGTGCCGGTCTCTCGGCAGAGATTTCTGACTTCGTGCAGGATCTGCGCCTGGATCGTCACGTCGAGGGCCGTGGTCGGTTCGTCGGCGATGATGAGGTCGGGCCGGTTGATCATCGCGATCGCAATCGCGACCCGTTGCCGCATGCCGCCCGAGAGTTGGTGCGGATAGCTCGTGAGGCGCTGTTCGGGGGCCGGGATGCCGACCCTGCGCAAGGCATCCAGCGCGATGTTGCGCGCTTCGTCCCGACCCAGGTTGCGATGCGCCTGCACCGCTTCGAGCATCTGGGTATCGATGCGCAGCACGGGATTGAGGGTCATCATGGGATCCTGGAAGACCATCGAGATCCGGTTGCCCCGCAGGCGCCGCATCTGCTCGGGGGGCAGCGACCGCAGATCCTCGCCTTTGTACAGGATGCGACCGCCTGCGATGCGTCCTGGTGGATCGATGAGCCCGAGGATCGACATGCCGGTGACCGACTTGCCGGAGCCGGACTCGCCCGCAATGCCGAGGATCTCGCCGCGCTCGAGGCTGAACGACACGCCGTCGACGGCACGCAGTACGCCCTGCCGGCTGTCGAACCAGGTCTGCAGATTCTCCACTTGCAGCAGCGGGGGTGCGCTCATGTCAGACGACCGTCCAGGCGATGGCGAGGTAGCGCGCGAGCTTTCCGAGTGCCATGAAGATCGTGACGAGCAGCACGTTCATCCGCAGCCATCCGGCAGCGACGCACAGCGGATCGCCGATGAGGGGGATCCATGCGCCCAACATCACCGGAGGGCCGAATCGTTGCGCCCAGGCGTATGCCCGAATCTGCCATCGGCCGGCTCTCGAATCCGGATCGGGTCGGCGTTGGGGCAATGCTCGCCCTATCCCATACGACGTGAGACCACCGAGGGTATTGCCCAGGGTGGCGACGGCCAATGCGGGCAGGAGCAGATCCGGCCTCAGCTTCAGAACCCCGAACAGGACGGCTTCCGACCCGCCGGGGAGCAGGGTCGCTGCGAGAAAGCTGCTGATGAACAGTCCCCAAAGACTCAATGCCTCCTGCATGATCCGAGCGCGAAATCTCGCGTGCTATACTCGCGCGCCTCATGCGCGGGTGCTTTGTTGGAACTGTACCTGCGGCTCTCTGCAGCCATGACGTCCGTAGTTTCGATCGACTGTTCAACGCCTGCGCCTTCGTGTTTCGAGCGCCGCGTCGCGTGCATGTCGAAACTCACTGCGGCATTATGGTGACGAACGGCTGCAACGACAATCACCGTCCGCGGTTCGATGTCATCGCGCGGCCCATCACTTTACTTTCACGTTGAGGGAATCATGGAATACGCCATCGAGTTCGGAGCGCCGGTCACGCTGCCGGTTGCCGAAAGCACCAAACCCTTTCCCGTCGGCCGTATCTACTGCGTCGGTCGCAACTACGCCGAACATGCCCGGGAGATGGGTCACGATCCCGATCGCGAGCCGCCGTTCTTCTTCATGAAGCCGGCCGATGCCATCGTGCCCAATGGGGCCGCGATTCCCTACCCCCAGGTCACCAAGGATCTGCACCACGAGATCGAAATGGTCGTGGCCATCGGCAAGGGGGGCTCAGATATTCCCGTCGAGAAGGCGCTCGATCATGTCTTCGGCTACGGCGTAGGCCTAGACATGACCCGCCGCGATATTCAGGGCGAAGCGAAGAAGATGGGGCGCCCCTGGGAAATGGGCAAGGCGTTCGACAACTCCGCACCTTGCACCGATCTGAAGCCCGTCTCGATGGTCGGGCATCCGGACAAAGGCGCCATCTGGCTCAAGGTCAACGGCAAGGTGGTCCAGAAGGGCGATCTCTCCGAACTGATCTGGAACATCCCCGAGACGATTTCGTACCTGTCCAAGCTCATCACGCTGCGCCCCGGCGATCTGATCTACTCCGGTACGCCTGCAGGCGTCGGCCCGGTCAATCGCGGCGACAAGCTCGAGGGACACGTGGAGGGGGTGGGTGATCTCGTCGTCACCTACGCCAAGTAGTCGGCGACCCACGTTCGTTTGACTTCATCGATGGCGGGGCGCTTCGCCCCCTCGTCATGGTTCGACCCAAGGAGAACGTGATGCACAAGCGCAAGCTCGGTAGGAACGGTCCGGAAGTGTCCGCATTGGGTCTGGGCTGCATGGGCATGTCCATCAGCTACGGCTCCCCGAACGACCCCGAGTCGATTGCGACGATCCATCGCGCGATCGAGCTGGGGATCAATCTCGTCGTGACCTCGGACGCCTACGGGGCCGGCGTCAACGAAAGCCTGGTCGGCCAGGCGATTGCCGATCGGCGAGCCAGTGTCCTGGTAGGCACGAAGTTCGGCAACGTCGGGCAGGGCGGCGGCGTACCGGAAGGGTTGAGTCCCGGTCATCCCGATTACGCCGTCATGGCATGCGAAGCGAGCCTGAAGCGCCTCGGCGTGGACGTGATCGATCTCTACGGCCTGCACCGGGTCGATCCCAAAGTGCCGATCGAGGAGACCGTCGGGGGAATGAAGCGCCTCGTCGAACAGGGCAAGGTGCGTTTTCTGGTCTTGTCCGAAGCCGGTCCGCAGACGATACGGCGCGCGCATGCGGTTCACCCCATCAGTGCGGTCGAAACCGAATACTCGCTTTGGTCGCGCGATGTCGAAGGCGACATCCTGCCGACATGTCGCGAGCTTGGTATCGGCTTTACGCCTTACTCGCCGCTCGGGCGCGGTTTCCTGACAGCGACGATCAAGACGGTCGACGCGTTGATCCCGAAGGATCGGCGGCGCGAACATCCGCGATTCGATCCGGCCAACATCGCGCAGAACGTGAAGCTGCTCGAGCCGCTGGAAGCCATTGCGTCGCGCCACGGGTGCAAGCCCGCGCAGATAGCGCTTGCGTGGTTGTTGGGCCGGGGCGATGACATCGTTCCGATTCCGGGGACCAAGCGCCGGGAGTTCGTCGAGCAAAACGCGGCGGCAGCGGATGTGAGCCTGACCGATGAGGATCGCGCCGCGCTCGAACGTGCATTCCCGCCCGGCGTAACGGCAGGCACACGCTACCCCGAAAAGCAGATGAAGGCGTTGGGCATCTGACGTCGCCTCTGCTTCGCTGAAAACGGCCGCCTTGCGCGGCCGTTTTTTTTTGCTGGTGCGCCTGGCTGCACGAAGCGCCCGGGTGCCTCGCGCTGGCGTGCTGTTCCGTTTGCGGGTTCCAGTCTGCGCGTCGCTCACGTCGGCGTTCCGGGGGGGGGCGGTTCGCCACGCGCGTTGCCGTTTTGTGACCGAAGACCCACTTCCAATTCCATGACGAAAAACTCAGGTACGAACGGAGAATGTCCAACGGCGGCCATGAAAATCAAACTAATACAATTAGATATGAATTATCCCAAGATGGATTCAGGATGAAACGTATATATATTGGGATAAATGATAGAAAACAATAAAACATCGCTGAAATAATATGGTTATGTTCTCATAAATGCGCAAGTATGTTGACTTATGGTGCAATACATACGAATCTTGTGCTGTGGATTACAAATTCGTAAGTGCATGAACTGACGTGTAATTATCATTTTATGTAAATGTTACTTTCCAGGAAAAGATTTGTTGTGAGGTAGACACATCTAATTTATGAATTTCTCTTCATTTCGATTAGTTTGTTTGCGGCTCGTCGGAGCCTTGGAACAAACTTTAGTCACTCACCGCAAGGCGAGCGACGTTTGGGATCTGTCGCAAACACGTGATGCGATCGGTTCCGGAAGACGAACTTCAAAGGAGAGTTTTGAT
>JBIKKL010000377.1:0-5193 GCA_044360365.1 Burkholderiales bacterium
GACGAGATGGGCAACGCTGTGTTCTACGAACCGACCGATCGCGGTCTCGAAGCCCGGATTCGCGAGCGCCTCGATTATCTGCGCGCGCTCGACGAAAAGGCTCGCAATCAGAAGTCGTAGAGCCGCACCGGGTTCTCGACCAGAATTCGGCGTCGAACCGCTTCGTCGGGTATCCAGTCGGCCACCATGTCCGCGAGATCGCCGCAATTCGGCGTGTGCTTGTCGTTCGGATGCGGCCAGTCTGTTCCCCACACGAGTCGGTCGGGCGCCACGGCCACCATCGCTCTGGCCAGCGGCGTGACGTCGGGGAACCGCGGGACCTGGTCGGAGATTCGATACGGGCCGATCAGCTTGGCCCAGACGTTATCGCGACGCAGGAGGTTCAGCAGTCGCTGGAAACCTGCGCCCTGCACACCCTCCGCTGGACGTGAGAGGCCGAAGTGGTCGATCACGACGTTCACAGGCAGATCGCCTACATGCGCTTCGAGGTCGGTGATCTTGTTGATGTCGACGTAGAACTGAAGGTGCCAACCCATTCCCTTGATGCGGTCGGCGAGTCGTGGCACGTCAGCGATCGTGAGCCCCTTGGTCAGCGACGCCAGATTGACCCTTATGCCGCGCACCCCGGATGCGTGCATGTCCTCGAGGTCTTTGTCGCTGGCAGTGGACGAGGGCACGGCGACCGCGCGAAACGCGAACCTGCCCGAGCGCACGGCATCGAGGGTCGCACGATGGTCGTTGCCGTAGACGCTCGGCTGCACGATGACAGCCCGGCTGCAGCCGATTGTCGTGAGCATCTCGATATAGTCTTCGGTCGAAGCGACGGGCATGATGTAGCCGGCGTCGGGGAGGTACGGATACAGGTTTTGTGGGCCGAAGACGTGCGCATGACAATCGCAAGAGCCTGCAGGCAGGGGAACCGTGGGTTTGCGGGTGTTTCGATCGGGCGGAGGAAAGGTGGGGGCGCGTTCCATGGCGGATTGTCCGGAGGTGTAGGTGCGGTGAGGAAGCCGCATATGTCGTCATCGGCTCCCGAACTGGCTTGGTGGCAGGCGTGAATCGACGATGCCCCAAGATCGCTGTCGAGGGCGGGCGTTGTTTTGCGAGTGTTGCGAAGAAATCTAAAGTGGGTGCCTTGGGGTGTCAAGCGAGCAAGCGCACCGTGTTCAATCTTGGTCGACGACATTCGATAGCCGATAATACTGCCCTCGGCCGCGCTCGGCGGGCCGCTCCAGCTTTCAAGAGGTCATCATGCTCGACGTACAACTTCTGCGCGCGGATATCGATGCCGTGGCGCGACGCCTCGCCGACCGTGGCATCACGATCGATACCGCGCGGTTTCTGGAACTCGAGGCGAGCCGCAAAACGTTGCAGACGCGCACCCAGGAGCTTCAGGCGAAGCGCAATTCTTCGTCGAAGCAAATTGGTCAGCTGAAGCAAAAGGGCGAAGATGCGGGCGCGCTCATGGCCGAAGTGAATGCCATGGCCGACGAGCAGAAGGCGAACGAATCGAAACTCGCCGAACTGCTCGGTGAGGTCAACGACTTTCTGCTCGGTATTCCCAACGTGCCGCATACCTCGGTACCTGCTGGGCGCAGCGCCGACGATAACGCCGAAGCGCGCCGGGTAGGCGCACCGAAAACCATGGCGTTCTCGCCGAAGGATCACGTCGATCTCGGTGAAGGCTTGCGTATGCTCGATTTCGCGACGGCGACGAAGATTGCTGGAGCACGGTTCTCCCTGCTTACCGGACCGCTCGCTCGTTTGCATCGATCGATCGCCCAGTTCATGCTCGATCTTCACACCGGCGAGCATGGCTACACCGAAGTCTATGCACCGTACCTCGTCAATGCAGCCAGCATGAAGGGGACGGGGCAACTGCCGAAGTTCGAGGAGGATCTATTCGCCGTACCGCGCAGCGATGCCGAGAAGCTCTACCTCATCCCGACTGCCGAGGTGCCAGTCACGAACATCGTGCGCGACGAGATCGTTGCCCTGAAGGATTTGCCGCTCAAGTTCGTCTGCCATTCGCCCTGTTTTCGTTCGGAGGCGGGTTCTTACGGGAAGGACACGCGCGGCATGATCCGTCAGCATCAGTTCGACAAGGTCGAACTCGTGCAGATCGTCCATCCCGAGAAATCGTACGAGGCGCTTGAGGAGCTCACGGGGAATGCGGAAGAGGTGCTGAAGAGACTCGATCTGCCGTACCGCACGATGGTCCTGTGTACGGGAGACATGGGATTCTCGTCGGCCAAGACATACGACATCGAAGTGTGGCTGCCCGGACAGCAGGCCTATCGCGAGATCTCCTCGTGCAGCAACTTCGAGGCCTTCCAGGCCCGGCGGATGCAGGCCCGATACCGAAACGAGAAGGGCAAACCGGAACTGGCGCATACCCTTAACGGCTCCGGGCTTGCCGTCGGCCGCACCCTGATCGCAGTGATGGAGAACTACCAGAACGCGGATGGCAGCATCACCGTGCCGGAGGCGTTGCGCCCCTACATGGGGGGGCGCGCGGTGATCGATCGCGCCGGCTGAGCAAGCGGAAAAAGCAGGTCGGCGCGAGCCCAAAAGCGGCGATGCTCTGCTAAAATCGCTGCCACGGAGAGGTACCGAAGCGGTCATAACGGCGCCGACTCGAAATCGGATGGTCAGAGTAATCTGGCACGTGGGTTCGAATCCCACCCTCTCCGCCAGAACATGATCTAACTATCTGATTAAACAAGGTAAGTTAGATAAAAAACGAAGGTACCCCAGTTTCTACCCACGTCGTGAATGACGCGCGCTTGTCAGTCGTACAATCGTGCGGTTGGTTCACGGTGCTGGCGCCGCGCCCGCTGCCTTCTCGCGCAAGCCCTCCCACAGCTTGCCTTCACCGAGCAGCACGTCCTTCATGTCGGCCCGCAGCTTCTCGGACTCAAGCGCCTGCTTGCTCATGGCCGTGTGCGCCGTCAGCGCATCCATGACTGCCCCGAGAATCTCGTTGGCCAAGTCGGGCGACGCGGCGAACTGCTCCTTGGTGTTGTTCAGCGCCTGCTCGGCCAACTTCTCCGACTCCATCAGCTTGCCCTTGATCACGTCATTGACGTAGACCAGCTTGTCGCCGGGCGATAGGTCGCCCTCGAACAGGTCGTTCACCTTCGCGATCAACTCGGCCAGCGCCACCTTGGTCTTGTCCTGCACCTGGCCCGAGCCAATGTCATCGGTCGGGTCGATCCTCACCGCATCGCCCGCATCCAGATTCAGCGCCGGGTCGCCCAGGCTCTTGATCGTGTAGGCCGTGAGCTTCAGCGCCGAGAGGTCCACACCCTCGCGCTCGCGCCCGTAGGTCAGCAACGGGTGCAGCAGCCGGAAGAAGATCGACCGCTTCTCGATGTCGGTGTTGCCGTAGTCGAAGATTTGCGACAGGAAACCATAGATCCGCACGTAGGCCGCGATGTCGTTCTTGAACAGGAACAGCGAGTCCATCGTGTCCTTCGCTGCCTTGGCCTTCTTAGCGTCATCGCCAGCCGCCTGCCAGTCCTTCTTGGCCTGGCCGTACGCGGTCAGAAGGCGGTTGGCAACCGGCAGGATCGCGGCATCCATGTCGGAGGTCTTGGCCTTCTTGCCCTTGACCGCCACGGCCACCACGCGATCCACCTCGAAGGTGTCGTACAGCGCCTGCGCGTCGAGCTTGGCCTTAAGCTCGTGCACGATGTACGGGTCGGTGACGCCGGACAGCTCTGCGGTCTCGTAGTAGGGCTTGAAGGCCGCCAGGATGTCCGCCGGGTCGTTGACGAAGTCGACCACATAGGTCTGGTCTTTGCCCGGTGATCTTGTAAACTTTTCGTTGAGGGTTTAAGCCGCTCTTTTTTGCAGCCGAGCGGATTGGCTGTTGTTACGGGAATTGGCGATCAGTTCGTCGTTCGCCGCTTTGAGTAATTTCGCGTGGTGATCGCGTTCAAACTGCACCGGTGATTTGTAGTCCAAGCTTGAATGCATGCGTGTCGTGTTGTACCAGCCTTCGATGTAGGCGAACACACTGTGCTTCGCCGCGGCTCGGGTGGCGAAGTCCTGGCCATGAGTTTCTTCCACTTTCAGTGAGTGCCAGTAGCTTTCCATCGGTGCGTTGTCGTAACAATTACCCGTGCCGCTCATCGATTGCCGCATCGCCTGCGCAACCAGCCATTCACGCACCTCGTGACTGGCGTATTGGCTGCCGCGATCGGAATGGAAGATGAGTCCCGGCGGTGGTTGGCGTCTCTTGTGGGCCATGCGCAGTGCATTCAACACCAGTTCTCGTGTCATATGCTCCGCCATAGCCCAGCCGACAATCTTCCGGGTGAACAGATCCAGCACCGCGCACACGTACAGCCAGCCTTCTCGCGTCCATAGGTACGTGATGTCCGAAAGCCACACCTGGTCGGGACCTTTGGCGTGCGAGGTGGCTTGCGGATGCGTATCGCAACTGAAATCCTGGTCGAGCAGATTGGGGGCGATCGGCAACGCATGGCCCGAGTCGGTCGTCACTTTGTACTTACTGCCAGCTTTAGCGCGCAGCCCCATGGCACGCATCAACGTCTGGATGCGATTCAGACTGCCGGTGTAGCCAAAGCCCTCGCACAGCACCCGGTAGATTCGCGGCGCACCGTAACGGCACCGATGGCCATCAAATACCGTGCGGATCTCTGTGCTCAGCCGATCCCGATCCTGCGCCCGGCTCGACGGCGCACGGCCTCGCCAAGCGTGGAAGCCCGATTGCGTGACGCCGAGCACCCGGCACACCACCGACAACGGATAGGCCATCAGTTCGGCCAGGGTGAAGGCGTACTTCACAGACTCTCTCGTGCAAAGTACGCCGCTGCTTTTTTTAGGATACTGACTTCCATCTTGGCGCGTGACAGCTCAGCACGCAAGCGCGCGTTTTCTGCTTGTTCCGGGCTTACCGCACGGCGGCCCACCACCGCCGTCAACTGCCCAGCTTCGTACTGCTTCTCCCAGCCTTGGATGAGCTTGGGCAAGATCTCGAATTTTCGCCCGCACTCGGCAAAACTCAGATTCTCGGCCTTCCGATGACGAACGACCTCAGCCTTAAAATCCAGCGTAAACACCCGCCGCTTCAACTGTTCCTTCTTGATGCCTTCCAGTGCGCTATGCTTCTTGACTACTTTCATTATTTTGCTTTCGCTAAGTACTCCACGGAAAGCTTACAGG
>JBIKKL010000379.1:0-5180 GCA_044360365.1 Burkholderiales bacterium
CTCGATGGATGGGCGACCGTCTGATAGTGGGTATCGTTGAAAGCCAGAGCGGCCGAACTCAATGAATTCACGAGCGCCGCGTTCAGGGCATCGAGCCGTTCCCGTCGCCCGATTACCGTCGTCCGGGCGCCGCCATCATGGTCGCCGACGACTGCCAGCATGCGCTCGACGGCCTCTTCCCGTGCACCACCCGCCGCACAGCCGATGAAGTTGACGAAAGCGCGCAGCCCTTCGCGACGTACGGCGGCAGGCAGGGTGTCGAAGCTCGACTGGACCGCATAGCGGGCCAGGGTACGCGTGGTGCCGGTCATATTCCTTCTCCTCCAATGAACCGCTGGTGTACGAGTATGCCCTGTGCCGAGCGGCACACGCCAGCCGCAATCGACGCGCTCGACCTCTGCGCACTTTCAAGCATAATGCTCGCCGTCGGACCTAGCATCGCGCAGTCGAATCCGCCGACGCGCAGTCCGCATCCAAAACACAAGGAGGAGCTTCGATATGCGCGATTACCCTCTGTCGTCTTCGGCCGAACGCGCGGCGCAGCCGGCGTCCGAATCCCGCCGCGACTTTCTCGCCCACTCTCTCGGCCTTGCGCTCGGCGGCATCGTCGGGCCATCGCAGGCGCAGTCGATCGGCAACTTCCCGGAGCGCCCGATTACCCTCATCTGCCCCTGGAGCCCTGGCGGTCCCACCGATGTCGCTGTGCGCGCACTGGGCGATGCATTCAGTCGCGCGCTCGGCAACAAGCGTGTCATCATCGACAGCAAACCAGGCGCCGGCGGCGCTCTGGGCGGACAGTACATCGCCCAGCACGGCAAACCGGACGGCTACCTGCTCTCGCAGATCCCGCTCGGGGTGTTCCGTCTGCCCTATCTCACGAAGACGAATTTCAATCCGGTCACCGATCTCAGCTACATCATTTGCGTAGCCGGTTACAACTTCGGACTCACCGTCCGCGCAGATTCACCCTGGAAGACGTGGAAGGAATTCATCGCCGAGGCCAAGGCCAAGCCGGGACATATCCGCTATGGCAGCCCCGGCGTCGGCACGTCCCTGCACGTCACGATGGAAGACATCGCGCAACGCGAAGGTACGAAGTTCGTGCACGTTCCCTACAAGGGCACCGCCCAGACCACCGCCGCGCTGCTGGGCAACGAGGTCGACCTGATCGTCGGCACGCCCCCCTGGGGATTGCTCGAAGGCGGCAAGATTCGAATTCTCTCGACATGGGGCAGCGAGCGTACGCCGCAGACGCCGGACGTGCCGACGCTCAAGGAGATCTACGGCATCGTAGCCAATTCGCCCTGGGGCATCGCCGGGCCGAAGGGCATGGCCCCGGAACTCGTGAAGTTTCTGCACGACACGTTTCGCAAGGCCATGGACGACCGCACCTACGTCACGATGCTCGAGAAGGTCGGCATGTCGCCGTTCTACATGAGTTCGGACGCCTTCCTCGATTTCGCACGCAAATCTTTTGCGGCCGAGAAGGAAGTCGTAGAGCGATTGGGGCTCGCCAAGACGACAGGCTGAGGTGCTCCTCGCTCGTCGAGCAACGTGGCAGTCAGTTCCCGACTGGTGCGTTGCTGCCGGACGCGGGTCCGCACCTGCCCCGGCGGCTACTCGATCCGTACGCCTGCGTTCCGGATCACTGCGCCCCACTTGGCGATCTCGTCGCGCACGAAGACGGCAAACTCGTCCGGTGTATTCGCAGCGGGCTGCGCACCCAACGAAAGCAGGCGATCCTTCATGTCCGGCAACTGCAATATGCGCTGAGTCTCGGCTGCGAGCTTGGCCAGGATGTCCGGTGGCGTCCCGGCCGGGGCGAAGAACCCGAACCAGGAACTCGCCTCGTACCCCTTGACGCCGGTTTCGGCCACGGTCGGCAACTGCGGCGCGGCCGGCGAGCGCTTGGCCGAGGTGACGGCGAGCGCACGGATCTTCCCGGCGCGTACCTGCGACAGGTACGGCGGTATGTTGTCGATCACGACCTGCAATTGACCGCCCATCAGATCCTGCAAGACCGGAGCGCTGCCCCTGTAAGGCACGTGCGTCATGACGGCACCGGTCATGGACTTGAGCAACTCGGCCGACAGGTGCCCCGTGCTGCCCTGCCCGGGCGATCCATGCGAAAGCTTGCCCGGATTCGCCTTGGCATACGTGATGAGATCCGGAAGATTCTTCGCCGCCAGCGAGTTCGTCACCACGACGATGTTCGGCACGAGCGCGACGAGACTGATCGGCGCGAAATCCCGAACCGCATCGAACTGCAGCTTCGGATAAAGACCCGGATTCGTTCCATGCGTCGCAGCGGTGCCCATCAGCAGGGTGTAGCCGTCCGGCGCCGCCTTCGCAGCAACCTCCGTACCGATGTTGCCGTTGGCGCCCGGGCGATTGTCGACGAGCACCGGCTGCGACCAGGCCTCGGTGAACTTCTGTCCCATGGCCCGTGCAAGGATGTCCGTCGTGCCGGCCGGCGTATACGGCACGATGATGCGCATGGTCTTGGTCGGATACGTCGTCTGCGCGAGCACGGATCCCGTGCAAACGGTCAGGACGGCGCACACCACCGCGGTCACTCCTGGGCTCGTAGTACGCACGATCGATGCTCCGGGTGAGGGTTGGCGAGGCGGACTCAATTCGAACCTGCCGCCTTGATCATGTTGCGAGCGATGACGAGCTGCTGGATCTGACTCGTGCCTTCGTAGATCCGGAACAGGCGCACGTCGCGGTAGAATCGCTCGATGCCGTATTCGGCCATGTAGCCTGCGCCGCCGTGAACCTGCACTGCCCGATCGGCGACACGCCCGCACATCTCCGAGGCGAAATACTTGCAGCAAGATGCTTCCAGCGCGATACGCTCGCCGTTGTCGAATCTGCGCGCGGCATCGAGCGTCATCGAACGGGCCGCATAGATTTCGGTTCGGCAATCGGCAAGCATCGCCTGCACCAGCTGGAACTCGGCCACCGGACGACCGAACTGCTGGCGTTGCATTGCGTATCTGAGCGCATCCTGCAGCATGCGCTCGGCGACGCCTACGCAAACGGCAGCGATGTTCAATCGCGCCTTGTCCAGCACCTTCATCGCCGTCTTGAATCCCATGCCTTCCTTGCCGCCGATGATGTTCGCTGCAGGTACCCTGGCATCCTGGAAGATCACGTCGCTGGTGTGTCCGCCACGCTGGCCCATCTTCCTGTCGGTCGGACCGAGGGACAACCCCGGCGTATCCCGATCCACGATGAATGCGGTGACGCCGGATGCATCGCGGGAGTCAGGATCGGTGCGGGCCATCACCGTGAAGACGCTCGCCTCGGGCGCGTTGGTGATGTAGCGTTTGGTGCCGTTGAGCATGTAGTAATCGCCTTCACGTCGGGCACTCGTACGCAGCGCGCCGGCATCGGAGCCGGAGCCGGGCTCCGTCAGGGCGAACGAACCGATGATCTCGCCGGACGCGAGCCGCGGCAGGTACTTGAGCTTCTGTGCTTCGGAACCATCGATCACGATGCCCATCGAGCCGATGCCGTTGTTCGTCCCCGCGATCGAACGAAAGACCGGCGAGCACTGGGAGATCTCGAAGTTCACGAGCACTTCCTCTTCGAGCGTCAGCCCCATGCCGCCGTACTCCTGCGGAATGGCAAAGCCGAAGAGCCCCATGCGCCGCATGTCGTCGACGATGTCATCCGGTATGCGGTCGGTTTCAGCCACCTGGGCTTCGGCCGGTACGCATCGCTCACGAACGAAGCGTCGAACGGCATCCAGAAGGATGTTGAGGGTTTCCTGATCGCGAATCATGTGTGGCGCCTCGTCGTTGGCGATAGATCGCGCGACTGGGTTGGTTCGCTTGCCAGCGACCTCCCGCGCGTTGACCGCAAATTATATCGCGCAGGGTTTGCTATGATCCTTCGAATACGTTCCACCGGACTGGCTCCCCATGCATGCCCCCGCTGCTTCCATTGCCCCTGCCTCCGCCTCGTTCAGGGAAGTCTGGCTGATCTCTCTCGGCCATGGTTTGACCCATTGGTATCCCGCAACCTTCTATCTGCTGCTGCCGATCATCGGCAAGGAACTCGGGCTGTCGTATACGCAGATCGGGTTCATCATGACGGTCCAGCATGCCGTGGGCGCCATCGCGAATATTCCCGGCGGCGCCGTCGTCGACGCGATGGGACGCAAAGGCCTGCTGATGGCGATCTCGCTATTCTGGATCGGATTTCCCTACCTGCTCATGGCCTTCACGCACAGCTACTGGATGCTCGTGACGTGCATGATCCTCATCGGCATCGGCAACAACCTGTGGCATCCGGCGGCGCTGTCCACGCTGGGCCAGCGATTTCCAAATCGCAAGGGACTGGCGATGTCCCTGCACGGCATGGGCGGCAACTTCGGTGAAGCGCTGGCACCGCTGCTCATCGGCGCGCTGCTGGTCACGTACAGCTGGCGCAGCGTCGTGATCATCAATCTGCTTCCCGGACTGGTAATGGCTGTCGCATTGCTGGTCTTGTTGGGCAAGATGAATCTCGATCATGGCAAAGACATGAAGTCCGCGAAGGGTCCCTGGACACTCAAGGGCTATTGCGCCCAGCTGAGGACCTTGTTCTCGGATCGGGCCCTCGTCCTGATATCGCTGTGCGCGATGTTCCGCACGGCGGCGCAATCCGCTCTGCTCACCTTCCTGCCCCTCTATCTCACGAACAACATGGGGTACACGTCGGCAGGTGTCGGCGTCGCACTGTTCACCCTGCAGGCGTGCGCCTTTGCGTCGGCACCGCTTGCCGGCTATGCGTCGGATCGACTGGGCCGCAAGAGCGTGCTCACGGGCGGCATGTTCATGACCGCCCTGGTCATCGCGGCGTTGGCCACCGTCGGGGATTCGATCTGGGTCATTTTCCTCATCGCCCTGCTCGGCTTCTTCATGTATGCGACGCGCCCGGTGATCCAGGCATGGTCGCTCGAGACCGCGCCTGCGTCGATGGCGGGAACAGCGGTCGGCATTCTGTTCGGCGTACAGGCGCTCGGTGCCGCGATCTCGCCGCTGGCGGGAGGCGGCATCGCCGATGCATACGGGCTCAGGGCAGCGTTCTATTTCCTGACGAGCCTGATCGTGATCGCGAACGTGCTCGTGCTGTTCATCCCCGAAAAACGAACAGAACCCGCGCCCGCCTGATTCGCTGCGCTACTTGAT
>JBIKKL010000381.1:0-5159 GCA_044360365.1 Burkholderiales bacterium
GGAGCCGCCCTTCAGGATGAGCGACGGCTTCACGCCGAAGAACGCCGGCTTCCAGAGCACGAGATCGGCGAGCTTGCCCGGTTCGATCGAGCCGACCACATGCGAGACGCCGTGCGTGACCGCCGGGTTGATCGTGTACTTGGCGACGTAGCGCTTGATGCGGGCGTTGTCGTTCTTCTCGCCGTCGCCTGGGAGCGCGCCGCGCTGCTGCTTCATCTTGTGCGCGGTCTGCCAGGTGCGAATCACGACTTCGCCGACGCGTCCCATGGCCTGCGAATCCGAGGACATCATGCTGAAGGCGCCGAGATCGTGCAGGATGTCTTCGGCGGCGATGGTCTCGCGGCGTATGCGCGACTCGGCGAAAGCGACATCCTCTGCAATCGACGCGTCGAGATGATGGCAGACCATGAGCATGTCGAGATGTTCGTCGACGGTATTGACCGTATACGGGCGCGTCGGATTGGTCGAGGAGGGCAGCACGTTCGCCTCGCCGCAGACGCGAATGATGTCCGGTGCGTGGCCGCCCCCGGCGCCTTCGGTGTGGAAGGTGTGGATGGTGCGGCCCTTGAACGCCGCGATCGTTGTTTCGACGAAGCCCGATTCGTTCAGCGTATCGGTGTGGATGGCGACCTGGACGTCCATGTCGTCGGCGACGGCGAGGCAGTTGTCGATCGCGGCGGGTGTCGTGCCCCAGTCCTCGTGCAGCTTGAGTCCGATCGCACCGGCCTCGACCTGTTCGCGCAGCGGCAGCGGGAGACTTGCGTTGCCCTTGCCGAAGAACCCCAGGTTCATCGGGAACGCGTCGGCCGCGGCGATCATCGCACGCAGGTGCCATGGGCCCGGAGTGCAGGTCGTCGCGTACGTGCCGGTCGCCGGCCCGGTGCCGCCTCCGAGCATCGTCGTCACCCCGGACATGAGCGCTTCTTCGATCTGCTGCGGGCAGATGAAGTGGATGTGGCTGTCGATGCCGCCGGCGGTCACGATCGAGCCTTCGCCCGCGATGATCTCCGTGCCTGCGCCGATCGGGATTGTGACGCCGGGCTGGATATCGGGGTTGCCCGCCTTGCCGATCGCCCAGATGCGACCCTGCTTGATGCCGATGTCGGCCTTGACGATGCCCCAGTGATCGACGATGAGCGCATTGGTGATCACGGTGTCCGCGATCTCGGCCGTACCGAGCTGACTCTGGCCCATGCCGTCGCGGATGACCTTGCCGCCGCCGAACTTCACTTCCTCACCGTAGATCGTGTAGTCCTTCTCGACCTGCAGCCACAAATCGGTGTCGGCGAGCCGCACGCGATCACCCGTGGTGGGGCCGAACATTTCCGCATAGGCACGACGACCGATGGTGCGGCTCATCACAGGGCTCCCATGACGCGGCCGGCGAAGCCGTAGATCACGCGCGCACCGGCGACCTCGACCAGCTCCACGCTGCGAGTCTGCCCGGGTTCGAAGCGCACGGCAGTACCTGCAGGGATGTTGAGACGAAAACCGCGTGCCGCTGCGCGATCGAAGGCGAGGGCGTCGTTGGTTTCGAAGAAATGGTAGTGCGAACCGACTTGCACGGGCCGGTCGCCCGTGTTGCGCACTTCCAGGGTGAGGGTGGTCCGACCGGCGTTGATTTCGATCTCGCCGTCGGGGGTTTCGATTTGTCCGGGAATCATCATGACCTCGATGGAAGCGGCGCTACACGATCGGATTGTGTACCGTGACGAGCTTGGTGCCGTCGGGGAACGTGGCTTCGACCTGGATATCGGGGATCATCTCCGCCACGCCTTCCATGACTTCATCGCGCTTGAGGAGCGTGGCGCCCCAGCCCATCAGGTCGGCCACGCTGCGGCCATCGCGGGCGCCTTCCATGATGGCGGCCGAAATGAACGCGACCGCCTCGGGATAGTTCAGCTTGAGGCCGCGCGCCTTGCGCCGTTCCGCCAGCAAGGCAGCGGTGAAGACGAGCAGCTTGTCCTTCTCTCTGGGCGTGAGTTCCAATCAAGTCCTCCAGATGCGGGGGATGCCGGCGGGGCAACCGATGAGCGCCGGTCTGAGAATCTGCCACAATCGAATGAAATAGTGTTGGGCATCGTCCGAGCGCGGGCCGAGATAGCGGGCGAGGGCGAGGCCGGGCAGACGCGTGATGCCGCCTCGTCCTGACGAAGGCTCGATTTGCCGGCATGCGGCGATCATTGCGGCATCGACCCGATCGGATGCCGCGAGCATCGTGGCGTGAACCGGCTGCCCGTCGAGTACGGCGGGCGCTGCCATCGATCGACCCCCGCCTTCGATGCGACCGCGTTCCAGCCAGAGGGGACGCTCGTCGCGGTACAGTTCCGTGTTCATCAGCATCGCGCCCTCGGCGAAGCGTTCGCCGGACGCCGTCCGGCCGAGGCACACGATCTCCCATCCGACATAGGTGGCGTCGCCCGCGAGGTCGATGCGTGCGTCGGACTTTGCACGCGCGCCATCGAACACGATCGTCCCCTGAGGGAACCATTCGAATGCCGCGCCCTGGGCGACGCGAAAGCGCAGCGTCTGCTCGGCATACGCGCCTGTGCTGCGATACCACTTGCCTGCGCCGGGGGTGGTGAGCAGCGCATGAGCATTGGCATCGACCTGCACGTCGAGATCGATCCGGTCGCCGCCCACGTAGCCGCCCGGGGGATGCAATACGATGCCGTGACAGATCGACTCGCCCTCCGGGTAGAGGGCCTTCTGCACGACGATGGGCCCGAAATGCTGCCGGTGAGCAAGTACGGTGCGCTCGCCGCGCCGTTCGTAGGCCAGGCGCAGTTCACCACGCCAGCCGGTTCGTTCGATGGATTGCATAAGGGAGTGTTCGGCGAAATGCGGTGCGCCGATGCGGTGTTGTCGGCACCAGCGCTACCGACCCGTTCACACGGCCGGTGGTGGATTTCGCCTTTTACCATTCACCGTTCACCCTTCACCGGAACGAGGATCATACGGCCACCCGCTGCCGAACGCCATCGCGATCCATGTCGGCACCGATGCCGCGCTGTACGATCTCGCCCCGCTCCATCACGAGGTAGTGGTCGGCGAGCGAGCGGGCGAAATCGTAGTACTGTTCCACGAGCAGGATCGCCATCTTTCCCTGCTCCGAGAGCATGCGGATCACGCGCTCGATATCCTTGATGATCGAGGGCTGGATGCCTTCGGTCGGCTCGTCGAGGATGAGCAGCCGCGGGTTCATGCTGAGCGCGCGACCGATCGCAAGCTGCTGCTGCTGACCGCCGGAGAGATCGCCCCCGCGCCGACGCAGCATCGACTTCAGTACCGGAAACAGCTCGTAGATGCGCTCCGGTATCTGTGCGCCTCTGGGCAGCGTCGCGAGTCCCATCTGCAGGTTTTCTTCGACGGTGAGGCGAGGAAAGATCTCTCGTCCCTGCGGTACGTAGCCCAGGCCGGCGCGGGCACGGTGATACGGGGCAAGGCGCGTGATCTCGCTTCCCTCGAAGGTGATGTTGCCGCGGGCGGCCGGCACCAGGCCCATGAGAGTCTTGAGCAGCGTGGTCTTGCCGACGCCGTTGCGACCGAGCAGCACGGTGATCTTGCCGGCGGGTACCTCGAAGCCGATATCGCGCAGGATATGGCTGCCGCCGTAGTATTGATTGAGTCCGGATACGGTGAGCATGGTGATCGTCGGGTTAGCGGCCCAGATAGACTTCGATGACGCGCGGGTCGTTCTGAACTTCCGCCAGCGCCCCTTCGGCAAGCACGCTGCCTTCATGCAGCACGGTGACGATGCGCGAGATCGTCGCGATGAAGGCCATGTCGTGTTCGACCACGATCAGTGAATGCTCGCCTGCCAGCGACAGGAACAATTCGGCCGTGCGCTCGGTTTCCTCGTCGGTCATGCCGGCGACGGGCTCGTCGAGCAGCAGCAGCTTCGGCTCCTGCATGAGCAGCATGCCGATTTCGAGCCATTGCTTTTGTCCGTGGGACAGCAATCCAGCGGGGCGATCGGCGCAATGATCGAGACGCACCTGTTCGAGCATGGCGGCGATGCGATCCTGCTGCTCGACGGAGAGCTTCGCGGTCAGGCTGCGACGCACGCGTTTGTCCTGCTTCATCGCGAGTTCGAGATTCTCGAACGCGGTGTGGTGTTCGAAGATCGTCGGCTTCTGGAACTTGCGTCCGATACCGGCATGGGCGATCTGGGCTTCGGCGAGCCGCGTGAGATCGATCGTCTGGCCGAAGAAGGCGCTGCCCGAATCGGGGCGCGTCTTGCCGGTGATGACATCCATCATCGTCGTCTTGCCCGCGCCGTTGGGGCCGATCACGCAGCGCAGTTCACCGACGTCGATGTTGAGCGTGAGCTTGTTGAGCGCCTTGAAGCCGTCGAAGCTCACGCTGATGTCGTCGAGATAGAGTACCGTCCGGTGGGAGGTGTCGAGATCCCCGGTGACGACGTGCCCTTGCGGCGCCGAACCCGAGGGGATGCCTTCCTCCATTGCCTTGGAAGCCGCGCTCATGCCCGTGCCTCCTGCTTGGCCGGCTGTAATCCTGCGTTGGGCGCAGCATCAGCCGGCTTTTGCCCGCGACGCGAAGCTTTCGCCGCAAGTCGCTTCGCGAGGCCCAGGATGCCGTCCGGCATGAACAAGGTGACCAGAATGAACATGAGGCCGAGCATGTAGAGCCAGTACTCCGGCAAGGCAACGGTGAAGAAGCTCTTCGCTCCGTTGACGATGAACGCGCCGAGGATGGCGCCCGTCAGCGTGCCGCGTCCCCCGACTGCGACCCAGATCGCAATCTCGATCGAATTCGCCGGTGACATCTCGCTTGGATTGATGATGCCCACCTGGCACACGTACAACGCGCCGGCGATGCCGCACATGATCGCCGACAGCGTCCAGATGAAGAGCTTGTAGTTCACCGTGTTGTAGCCGCAGAACATCACGCGCGTCTCCGCGTCGCGGATCGCCGTCAGGACGCGCCCGAAGCGCGAAGTCACGATACCTCGCGCGAGCAGCAGGGCACCGATCAGTGCCGCGCCGGTGATCACGAACAACACCATGCGGGTTTGCGGTGTGGCGATCGGGATGTCCAGGATGCGTTTGAAGTCCGTGAAGCCGTTGTTTCCGCCGAAGCCCGTGTCGTTGCGGAAGAAGAGGAGCATCGCGGCGTAGGTGAGCGCCTGAGTGATG
>JBIKKL010000380.1:0-5159 GCA_044360365.1 Burkholderiales bacterium
GGGACATGGTAGGCGATCTTGCCGAGCGGGCGCTTGAAGTCCGTTTTCAGCAACCCATCCTTATGCCGCAGCATGAAGTACTCGAACGGGTCGTACATCGCTTCGGCCACGACGGCGACATCCTTGTCCTCGGGGAACATCAACGGGAGTTCCTGCTTGAACATTAGCGTGCACGAGGGCACGGAAGTCATGATCGCGTATCCCTCTCGCGCCAGCTTCGCGAGCACAGGGACGTTCTGCTCCTTGAGGCGAGCGACCGCTTCGAGATCCCCCAATTCGAGTTTGGGCATGCCGCAACACACTTCGGAATCGACGAGACGACTCGAGACCTCATTGTGAGCGAGCACTTTGAGCAGATCGTGGCCGATGCCTGGCTCGTTGCAATTCACGTAACAGGTCGCGAAGATCGCGACGCGGCCCGGCGCATTCGCGCCGTCCTTGAGCGGAAAATCCGAGCGTGGCCTGGCGCTGCTCCGGAACTTGCTCGGCGAATACTCGGGTAGCTCGCGATCCTTGTGAACGCCGATCACCTTCTCCATCACGCCGCGTGCCGTCGGGTTGCGATTGACCGCGTTCACAACCTGTGCGACGACCGGAATCGCCGCGAGCTTACCCATGGCATCGGTGCTCGAAAGCAGCTTGTCCCGAAAGGGTGCGCCCGATTGACGGAATTTGAAGGCTTTTGCACGAAGCATCAAGTGCGGGAAATCCACATTCAGCGGATGTGGCGGAACGTACGGACACTTGGTCATGAAACACATGTCGCACAGATAGCACTGATCTACCACATCCCAGTAGCGTGCCTTTTCTACCCCGTCCATCTCTCCGGTGGGCCCGTCGTCGATGAGATCGAACAGCCGCGGGAATGCGTTGCACAGGTTGAAGCATCGGCGGCACCCGTGGCAAACGTCGTAGACGCGGTGCAGTTCGTCGAAGAGCTTTGCTTCGTCGTAGAAGTCGGGATTGCGCCAATCGATCGGATGGCGCTTGGGCGGCTCGAGGTTACCTTCTCTGGCAGACATGACGGGATCTCTCGTGGTGGATGCAGCGGAACCAAAACTAACGGGGTGATGAAACGGGTTCGTCCCGTCGCATCACCCCGCCACTAACCGGCTTTCAGACATGAATTCACGCGCTGATGTGAAATCACGCCCTACAGGCCGCGAGTCCCGCTAATCGGCGAGTGCATCCAACGCCTTCTGGAAGCGGTTGGCGTGCGAGCGCTCGGCTTTTGCGAGGGTCTCGAACCAGTCCGCGATCTCGCTGAAACCCTCGTCGCGCGCGGTCTTCGCCATGCCGGGATACATGTCGGTGTACTCGTGCGTTTCGCCCGCGATGGAGGCCTTGAGGTTGTCACGGGTGCGGCCGATGGGGAGATCGGTTGCGGGATCGCCACAGGCCTCGAGGTACTCGAGGTGACCGTGCGCATGCCCGGTTTCGCCTTCGGCGGTCGAACGGAATACGGCTGCCACGTCGTTCTGACCCTCGACATCCGCTTTCGCTGCGAAGTAGAGATAGCGGCGGTTGGCCTGGGATTCACCCGCAAAAGCGGCCTTCAGGTTGTCCTGCGTCTTCGAACCCTTGAGTTGCATCGTTCCTCTCCTTTTTCTCGGTCACCACGAACCCGCCGCAGAATTGCGATGGGCGACAAGTACACATATATTTAGACAAATTCTAAATTTTTACCGGATCCAAAGTCAATCAAAGATCGTTGGACGCTAATCGTCTTACGCTCCGCCAGGACTTACTGCTTCCGGTTGGACGGGCAGATCATATCCGTCGTCGACACGCTGCATGGCTCGCGGGTTTCGCCGAGGCCCTCGCGAGCGCTCGACATAACGACTCAACTCTTTCAGAGCGCGCTGGTAGACGTCGCGTTTGAACTCGATCACGGACTCGATTGGAATCCAGTACTCGTTCCAACGCCAAGCGTCGAACTCCGGCCGCTCGCAGGCCCGCAACTGGACATCGCAATCCCGTGCGATGAATCGAAGGAGATACCAGATCTGTTTTTGGCCGCGATAATTGCCGCGCCAATCGCGCTTGACCCAGTGATCGGGGACGTCGTACCGCAACCAGCCTCGCGTACGCCCCAAAATACGAACGTGGTGGGGGCGCAACCCCACTTCCTCGTTCAATTCGCGAAACATCGCCTGCTCGGGCGATTCGCCGTACTTGATGCCTCCCTGCGGAAACTGCCACGCGTGCTGATTGACGCGCTTGCCCCAAAACACCTCGTTCCTATGATTGAGGATGATGATTCCCACGTTCGGGCGATAACCATCCTTATCGATCATTTGAATACCCGCAAGGTCTTATTCCGAGGAGAATTCTTCCACAAATTTCACACTCGCGAAAGCACGAGCAAGACACTTGCCTTTCTACCCGGCCGGCCGCGGGCATCAAGGGGCGCCGACGATCAGTCCGATCTCGTCATGTTGGTTCATGCGCCGCATATTCGAGACGAAGGCACGAAACTCCAGGCCGAACCGATGCTCCAGAGACTCCGCACGCTCGTATAGCTGAACCCACCGCAGGGCATCGCGGCCGGGCATGGACTCGAACCCCAACACCACAACGTTCCCGGGGCGCTCGGCCGGCAGACAGAGGCATGCCCCGCTGAAGGCATGCTCGATCCAGCGCAGATTTCGATCGAACGTACGGTCGTTGGACCACAGGTTGATTGCAAATACCCCTCCCGCGGCGAGGGACCGACGTGCCGCAAGAAAAAAGCTGTCGGATGCGAACGACGCTGCAAGGCTGTCTCCGTCGTACGCATCGACCAGCAGGGAGTCGACGGTCGCGCTTTGAGCTCCCACGAACTGCGCCCCATCCGCCACCTTAGTGCGCAACCGTCCCGACTCCGGCGGCAAGGAAAAATAGACGCGCGCCACTTCGATGACTTCGGCATCGATCTCGACGGCAGTCGTGCGCGTCTCGGGCATGAGGCGGTAGATGAACTTTGCGAGCGACCCGCCCCCCAGCCCGACCAGCACGAGCCTCGGAGGCGGCGCGCGAAACAGCAGAAAAGCCATCATGGCGCGCGTGTACGACAGTTCAAGTGCGTCCGGCCGATCGATACGCATCGCGCTTTGGACGGTATCGCTGTTCAGATGCAACGTGCGCACGCCCGAGCGCTCCCGCACCTCGATGCCGTTCTTTCTGTAGAGCGGTGGTCCGCCGAAGATCCTGCCGAGCCCGAGTGCACGCATTGGTCTGTCAATCGCACCGTCAGTGAAGCGCCCTGAACCTACGGTTAGAATAAATGCTTTGTTCAAGATCGGAAAACGATGCGCGTATCCCGCCTGTTCTTATCGACGCTCAAGGAAGCGCCCGCCGAGGCCGAACTGGTCAGTCACCGACTGATGCTGCGCGCGGGGCTCATCAGGCGGTTGGCGAGTGGCCTTTATACCTGGCTGCCGCTTGGGCTGCGCGTCGTTCGCAAGGTCGAAGCCATCGTACGCCGCGAAATGAACGCGACGGGAGCCGTCGAGGTCCTGATGCCGGCGATTCAGCCGGCAGAGCTGTGGCAGGAGTCAGGGCGGTGGGATTTCTACGGCCCCGATTTGCTGCGCGTGAAAGACCGCCACGAACGCGACTTCTGCGTCGGCCCCACGCACGAGGAAGTCATCAGCGATCTCGTTCGGCGTGAGGTCAAGAGCTATCGCCAGCTACCGGTGACCCTTTATCAGATTCAAACCAAGTTCCGCGACGAGATCCGCCCTCGATTCGGGGTGATGCGGGCCCGCGAATTCCTCATGAAGGATGCCTACTCCTTTCATACGGACAAGGCGAGCCTCGATGTCACCTATCAGGCGATGTACGACGCCTATTCCCGGATCTTCTCCAGCCTGGGGCTGAAATTCCGCGCCGTGGCGGCGGATACGGGCGCCATCGGCGGCACCGGCTCCCACGAATTCCACGTTCTGGCCGACTCCGGGGAGGACGCTATCGCGTATTGCCCCCAATCGGACTTCGCTGCCAACGTCGAGCTTGCCGAGGCATTGGCGCCTGCCCAAGCTCGGGCTTCACCGGTCGAATCGATGCGCAAGGTCTCGACACCCGGCACGAAGACATGCGAAGCGGTCTGCGAACTGCTCGGGGTCGACATCAAGCGCAGCATCAAGTCAGTGATGGTGCATGCCGGCGGTAAACTTCACATGCTACTGCTTCGCGGCGATCACGCCCTGAACGAGATCAAGGCCGCGAAACTGCCGGGTCTGGAAAGGCTGCGGCTTGCCAGCGCCGAAGAGATCCGTAATGGCGTCGACTGCGTACCGGGCTTCATTGGCCCGGTCGGCATCGACAAATCGATCACCGTCATTGCCGACCGCAGCGCCGCCGCACTTTCCGACTTTGTCTGTGGCGCCAACGAAGCCGACCATCACCTCGTCGGTGTCAATTTCGGGCGCGATTTGCCGGAACCGACCATCGTCGCGGACATTCGCAATGTCGTGGCATCCGATCCGAGTCCGGACGGCGCCGGCCCGCTCGACATTTGCCGTGGCATTGAAGTCGGGCATATCTTCCAGCTGCGAAAGAAGTATTCCGACGCAATGAACGTGGCCTTCCTGGACGAAGCTGGCAAGCTGCAAACCGCCGAGATGGGCTGTTACGGCATCGGTGTTACGCGGATCGTTGCGGCCGCCATCGAACAAAATCACGACGCACGGGGCATCATTTTTCCCGAGGCACTGGCGCCGTTCCACGTCGTCATCGTGCCGATCGGCGCGAACAAGAGCGAACTGGTTCAGCAGACGGTCGAGAACCTCTATGCGCAGCTGATCGACGCCGGGATCGAGACGTTGCTCGACGATCGCGACGAACGGCCCGGCGTGATGTTTGCCGACATGGATCTCATCGGCATTCCGTATCGCATTGTCGTCGGAGACCGAGGATTGAAGACGGGTGAGGTCGAGTTCAAACACCGCCGAGACGAAAAAGCAACCAACGTGGCAATCGATGATGTGGTGCAGCATGTACGAAAAAAGCTTGGATAACAAATCGGGCAACGCTACCCGACGACGAGAACCATCGGCGATGTCGGTGAAGCGGCGCGGGATCCTGTCGTTTGCAGCGATTGCTGCCATCGTGCTGCTGCCCGCGGCGCACCTTCGCGCTGGCCCGCAGATGTACGAGCCGCTCTCGGCGAGCGCCCG
>JBIKKL010000382.1:0-5156 GCA_044360365.1 Burkholderiales bacterium
GAGTTCATCAAGTCCAGTTCGACGGCGGAGACGATGTCGACCTTCGGCGCGCGCGTGCCGCGCACGGCGAACTGACTCGTGTCGGTGGTGGTGATCTGCAGCGAGACGTCCTGCGCGAGCACGCCCGTCGTCGGGATGCGCGCATCGCCCGTCAGATCGAAGATCGACGGCGTGCGCATGGCCAGTCCGGCCGCCGGCGTACCGTCGCGCTCGCTCAGGACGCTGTCGTCCGCGGCCAGCGAGTTCAGTCCGAGCGCGGAGGCGTTGATCGATGTCGCCAGGAAGATGAAGTCCGAGCCGCTCACGAACTCGAGCCGCGCGCCGTTGATCTGCGCACGGATGTCGCCGAAGCCGGCGAGCACGAATGCCGCATTGATGTCCGTGACGAGTTCCGCCAGGGTCGCGTTGCCTCCCCCTGCCGGAATGACGACGGCCCCGTAGGCATACTCGCCCAGCCGATCGATGACGAGATCGAGGGCGACGTTCGCCGTCGGATCGAACGCGGGCGGCGGCACATCGGCGGTCAACACGGCGTCGAAAAAGATCTCTTCGGCATCGAGTTCCGTATCCGGCGCGAGCCCCAGCAGCGCGCCATTCTCCGTCGCGGCCCGCAGCTTGAAAGCCATCGTGCCCGTGAGCACGAGGCGCCCGTCCTGCAGCGATGCCGTCAGGTAATCGGAGAAGTGCAGGCCTTCGCTTTCGTAGCGCGGCACGAGGGTCGACTGCAGGGCCGCGTTGACGTCGGCCACCAGATCGTCGAGGGTGGCGTTCGTTGCGGTGGCGGCCTTCGTCACGACGACGGCGCCGAGCAGAACGTCGTCGAGCGCCGTCTCTTCGATGCGCACGACGAGCGTGACGTCGCGTGCGAGTTGCCCGGTCGTCGCGTAGCCTTCGACGGCTGACAATGTCGACTGCTCGCGCAGTTCGATAGTCTCGACGCTGCCACGCAAGCCGAGCAGGTTGAGGTTGCGCGACCCGGCAAGGATCAGGAACTCGTTCGGCGTGCTGGTGAAGACGATGCGCCCGGTCGGCTGACCGGCGTCATCCTCCTCCTCGAACACGTCGATGCCGGCGACGTGTTGGTCTGCGTCGAGGCCGCCGTGACGACGACCGTACCTTCGATCAACCCGCCGGTGCCGTCGTCGATCGCCAGGCGCAGCGTGACATCGTCGGTCAGGCGGCCGGTCGTCGGCAGGGGTACGTCTGCCGTGAGATGGGCCGCGGGATAGAAGAGCCGCGAACTCGTGACCGGCGCGAGACCGAGAAGATCGAGACTACGCGAGGTCGATTCCAGCGAGAAGTCGTACGGCGCCTTCAGAATGAGGCTGGCGCCGATGAAGGCCGCCTCCATGTCGCTGAAACTCGTGCTCGCGTCGAGCGCACGCTGGATGTCGTCGATGAGCGCCTGACCGCCGGTTTCGCCGTTCGGATCGCCGGTGACGTTGTCCGCGGCATCGGAGGCTCGAACGAACACGGTTTCCGTCACCGTGCCGCCAGCCACGATCTTGGTCAGCACCAGCACCACATCGGAGGGCAACACACCGCTCCGAATGAAACTGCCTACGCCCGTGATGCGGGCTTCCTCGCCCTTGGGCCAGCTCTCGGGTTCGATCTCCTGCGCATGCGACATCGTAAGGATCTTGATGTCGCGCAGACCGTGCAGGCGCACGACGCTGTTCTCGCCCCAGGTTTCGAGCGCGGCGGAACCAAAGAGCAACACGCTCGTGCCGGTGAAGTTGAATGGGTCGAGCTCATCGCCGGTACGCGGATCCGCGCCGCCGTAGACGTCGATCAGCCCGCCCGCGCGCATGTCTGTGCCGATACGCACCTGGTGCTCAGCAATGATCTGGATGCCCGCTTCGTCCGTCGCATCGCCGAAATCGTGCAACTCGGTGCCGACGAAGGCACCGGTCACGGCATCGCGGATCGTCACGATCTCGCCGCCTGCCACCAGGTGCCCTTCGATCTCGGCATCGCCGCGGGAATCGATCAGGATGAGGCTGCCCTGTTCGTGCGTGGTGATTTCCGCTGCACCGGGCAGGCGAACGCCTACGTCCCCCGTGTCGCGGGTCAATCCGCCGATGTACGGGTGTGCCGCCGTATCGACATTGCGGATCTCCACCCGATCGCTTGCAGCAATGTAGCCGCCCACCTCGACGACCGCCCCGGACAGCGAGTTCTCGGCACGCCGTTCGAACGTCGATGCGGCGCGTGTCGCAGTCACCGTGGTACCGCCCTGCACCGTCGCGAATCCGAGTGCGCCGGCGTTGACCGACGTCGCCGCCAACCGGAAATCGTACAGGTTGCGAAGGGCGATCCGGCCGCTGCCGTCGTCCTCGACGGTCATGTCTTCGAGGCCGTCACCGGCCGCATTCAATGCCGCGTTGAGATCGAGCAGCAGATCGATCAGGCTGGCATTGCCGGCCGTGGCCGCCGCCGTCAGCGTCACGCTGTTGAGTTCTTCGCCGTCACCGTCGAGGACGAACAGCGTCACGTCGCTTGCCAGGACGAACGCACTCGGCACCGCATCCGCGGTGACCTTGGCATCGGCCAGTTGCTCCGTCGCGACCAGATCCCCGGCGAGGAAACCCAGCGTATCGAGATTCGACGAGCCGGCCGACCGGACCGTGAAGCGCTGGTCGCTGATCATTACGATGCGCTGATCCTCGACCGCCACGGTGATCGCACCCGCGCCGAGTTCTGCATCGATCGCGGTCTGCAATTGGCCGCGCAGATCATCGATACGGCGGTTCGCACTGGTGAGCGTGTGATCGAGCGTCACGGTATGCGTCACCGCCGGCGAACCGAACTCGATGCGGAGCGTCACGTCCTGGTCGAGCACGACCTCCGTACTGCGATTCTCGGCAAGGCCGCCGATCATCACGAGTCCGGGGGACTCGATGATCACGCGACCGCCGACGGATTCGTCCCAGGCAATCGTGTCCTTGAGCAGATTGCCCTGGCTGTCGAAAGTCAATCGGCGGTTCGCGCCGGAGTAGATGTGGCCCATCATCTCCACGCCCGCCTCGCCGAAGATGCGCACGAGCCCGCCGTCGTTGTCGGTGGTCCGTCCAGCGGCCGTTGCGCCGCCCGCCGTGGTCACCACTACGCTGACGCCGCGCACGTTGTCGGGATCGAGACTCAAGTCATCCGCGCCGGCCCCGTTGCCGATGAGATTGACGGTTCCCGATGCAAGCACGCCGCTGTCGAGATACACCTGCTCGCCCGCGACGATGTTCGCTTCCGAGTCGACACCCGACCAGATCACGCCTTCGGGCCCGATGCTGCCGCCCGCGACGATCGACCCGAAGATGTCGATGTCGTGCGCACCGGTGATGTTGATGTCGCTGCCTGCCGCGAACGACTGGATGACCGCCGTCGCTTCGACCAGCACGCTGCTCACCAGCGGCTGGCTCGGATTCACGGGATCGGTCTCGTCGAGATCCGCCGTCTGGCCGCGGGCGATGATGTCGATGCCGTCCTCGACCTCCACGAAGGACGTGGCGAACTTCACGCGGTCGTCGGATTCGATCAGCAGTCCGCTGTTCTGGCCGCGGACGAAGATGCTCCCCTCGATGATGACGTCATCCGGGCCGACCAGCTTGACGAGACTGTTCTGCGCCAGCGAGAAGAGCTGGCCGGTCAGGTGGATGCTGGCGTTGACCGGATCGCGCTCGTTGTAGTTCTGGTCGACGGCGCCCTGCAGATCCATCACGTCGCGGGTGCTGACCGCACCGAAGATGCGAAGCTCGTGCGGCGTGCGCAGGATGACATCCGCGCCTTCCGCACCCGGCGTCGCAACCTTGACCCCACCCCGCCATTCGATGCCGGCCAGGATCTCGCCATTGATGTAGAGCGCCTCGGGCCCTTCGATGTGGATCAACGCATCCTGGCCGCGCGCCGAGATTACGCCCGCCAATTGCGTCAATTCGAAGAACGTGCCCGGCAGGATGGTGATGCGCGCATCGTCGCCGTCTACGAACGTCTGGCCCGACATGACCACCGAGTTCTTCGTCTTGATCTCGATCACGCCGCCGGGCTTGCCCGTGCGCAGCACGCCCTGGATGCCCTGCTGAAAGTTGTTGAGCGTCTTGTCGAGGTCGGTGACGTCGCTCATCATCGGCGACTCGAACTGCACGCCGTCGCCCTGGATGTTGACGTAGATGTCGCCGGCGGTCGTCTCGACCACGCCATCGACGATCATGCGGTTGGCCACCCCGCCGATGTAGATCACGTCGCCGACGGCGAAGAGCCCGGCATTGTCCACCCGGACGGTCGTCGCCCCCGCATTCGCGGCCAGCGTGAGGCGCGCTACCCCCGCTTTTCCTTCCGCAACGACCGCATTGGTGCGGTTAGACCCTACCGCGAGAGCGGCGTCGAGGGTGAGCGTATTGCCGCTGATCGCGGTGATCACGTGCTGCTCGCCACGGAACGTCAGCACGTCGCCGTAGATGCCGGCATCGAGCCCGCCGAGCGGATTGTTGATGTCCTTGGACTTGACCTGCAGGATCTCGGTGTTGACGCGTAGCGTGACCAGCGGATCCGCGGCATTCGCACGCTCGAAGTGGGCATTGCCTTCGACGAAGATCTTGTCCTTCGCGTTGAGCACGGTGTCGTCGCGGAAGGTCGAATCGCGATCGAGGGGAACGCCGTCGTCGCCCATCGTCTGATCGTACGTATCGCCGACAATCATGGTCTTCAGCAGCGCCATGTCGCCGAAGGTGACGCGCTGGAATCCCTCAGCGATCGCCGACAGGTCGCGCGTCGAGATGTGCGCCGTATTCGCGAACAGGCTGCCGTCGTTCAGGTAGGCGACCTGCGTCCCCGAGCCTTCGAAGTTGCCACCGACGTGCTTCGGATAGTTGACGAAGGTCGGGAAGAGTTCCGCCATGTCGGTCCAGTCGCGCCCGAGCGGATGCTGGGCCGCCGAGCCGAGCAGCATGTTCTCGGCGTGGCGCGTGAGGATCGTGAGGTTTCCGGTGCCGGCGATGCCGCCCGCCGTGCGGGTGAACCGGACTTCGCTGCGTTCCGCGAACGGAATGGTGAGGATCGGGTTGGACTCGATGCGATCGAGCGGCCCGCTGATGAAATCGAAGTCGTCCGCCTGCAGCCGGATGTCCTTGCCGTCGTCGCGCGTGACGATATTGCCGCTGTCG
>JBIKKL010000383.1:0-5126 GCA_044360365.1 Burkholderiales bacterium
GCTGACATCGATCCGTGCATTGAGCGAAATCCTGCACGACAACCCCGAGCTCGACCGCGAGCAGCGCGTGCGCTTTCTCGGGATCGTGATCAAGGAGTCGGAACGGCTGACGCGACTCATCAACCAGGTGCTCGATCTTGCCCGGCTGGAGGCCGGCAAAGGCGAATGGCATCCCGTTGCCATCGATGTGGTCCAGGTGGTCGATGAGGCGGTTGCGGCGACGAGTCGTCTCTTCGCGGAGAAGCGCATTGCGGTCGAGATCGACGTCGAACCCGAACTGCCACGCGTGAACGGCGATCGCGACCGTTTGATCCAGGTCATGCTGAATTTGCTGTCCAATGCAGTAAAGTTCAGTCCCGAAGCGACCGGACGCGTGCATCTCGCGCTCTATCGGGAGGGTGACGAGGTCCGAATCGATGTCGCCGACAACGGCATCGGGATCTCCCCGGTCCACCACGAGTCCGTATTCGAGAAGTTCCAGCAGGTGGGGGACACGATGACGGAAAAGCCTGCCGGCAGCGGCCTCGGACTTGCCATCTGCCGCCAGATCGTCGGCCATTTCGGCGGACGCCTCTGGGTTGCCAGCCAACCCGGAGCCGGGGCGATATTCTCGTTCACCTTGCCGCTGCGTCCCCCGACGGGCCTGCCTGCGGATGGCCTGGTGCGGTCGGGGCCATGAAGGCGCGCATCCTCATCGCGGACGACGAGCCGAGCATCGTCATGGCGCTCGAGTTTCTTTTTCGTCAGCAAGGCTACGACGTCGACGCCGTGTCGGACGGCGGCGCGGTCATCGAACGAACCCTTGCGTCCCGACCGGATCTCGTCGTGCTCGACGTGATGTTGCCCAATCGGAGCGGATTCGACCTATGCAGGGATCTGCGGGCAGATTCCAGAACCGCCACCTTGCGGATCGTGATGCTCACGGCGAAGGGGCAGCGTGCCGAGGCCGACGCGGGTCTGGCGGCCGGCGCCGACGCCTACATCACGAAGCCGTTCGGGACGCACGAGTTGGTGGACACCGTGCGCACCCTCCTCCATCGATGAAGACCTTCGACTATCGCTTCGCAGTCGTCTGGATCGGGTGCGTTTCGATCGGCGCCGTTGCATGCGCTGCATTCGGTCTGGGGGTCTATGCCGCGTTGGATCCCGGTCAGAAGTCTGCCGTGCGCAGCCTCCTGGAGGCGGCCGAACCGCTACCCTATGTCGTGGGCATTGGGTTCGCAGTACTTTGCGGGTTCCTCGCGGCGTGGATTCGCGAGGCGTATTTCCAGCCGCTTCGGCGCGCTACGCGGGCAGTGGAGATTCTCGCGAACGCCAATTCCGATCACCGCATCCCGCTCGACGGCCCGGTGGAATTGCAGGGATTGCTCGCTGCAGCGAATGGCCTGGGCGAGCGGCTGAGGGTGTTGTCGTCCGATAGCGAGTCGAGAATCCGACAGGCCCGATCGGATCTCGAACTGGAGCGCAATCGGCTTGCCGTGCTCATGTCCGAGTTGCCGCAGGGTGTGATCGTTTGCGACGCGGTGGGACGCATCCAGCTGTACAACGAGCGGGCACGGCGCCTCGTCGGCGCCCGTGGTGAAGTGGTCGACGGACCAGCTGCTTACATGGGCCTGGGCCGTTCGCTGTACGCCTTGATCTCCCGCGCGGGGATCGAAGGTGCATTGCAGCGGCTCGCCGATCGCCTGCATTGCGGGGAGCTCGATGCGGTCGAGACAGTCACGACGATACTGGCCTCGGGGCGGATGGCCCGCATGCGCGTGGCGTCGCTCCCGGCTCTGCACGGTGCGTCCGACGACCGCTCCGGGTTCGTATTGCTGGTCGACGACGTCACGGCAGAGACCACGAGCGTCGAGCGCCGACGGGTCGTCCTGTCGACGCTCTTGACACAGGCAGGCGCAGCGCTTGCCCTGCTTCGTCCGTCCGTCGGGCGCCTGCAGCAACAGCCGCGTGACGCGGCCTCGGATGCTGTCGACGCAACGGTCGAGGCATGCCAGCGGCTTGGGATCGCGCTCGATGCCGCGCGCATCGAACAGTCGGTGCTCGACCAGGCCGCGCACTCCGAAACGGCAGTCATCGGTGCCGCAGACCTCGCGACCATGGCGGCCGATGCGATTCAACGGGCCGGTGTGATGATAAGTCCTGAAACTCCCTCCGGCCTGACATCCCAGAGCGTACGCACCCTCGATTTCCTGCAGACACTGCGGTACCTGGGGGTACGCCTGCGCGAGGAATTCGACATCCGCGAAATGACGCTGCGGCTCCACGACGAAGCCGGCCATCGAATCGTGGCAGTCGGCTGGCTCGGTCGTCGGCTTTCCGGTGCCACGCTTGCCGCGTGGATGGACGATCCGTTGTCCGTCGGCGGCGAGCCGAGCAGCATGACCTTGCGCGAACTCCTGCAGCGCCAGAGCGCGGAACTGGTCCATGACATCGATCGATCGACAGGACGATCGAGCTTGCGCCTGTCGCTGCCATTCGCATCGTTCACTGGCAGCTCGGGCCCGGAGCGGATCCAATCACGTCCGGTGTTCTATGATTTCGACTTGCCTTCGCTTTCACCTTCGGAAGCGCGCTTGTCTGAAGCACCACTGACTTCGCTCGTGTACACGGCTTTCGACACCGAAACCACAGGGCTCGACCCGGCGGGGGGCGACGAGATCATCGCCATCGGTGCCGTCCGGATTCTGAACGGACGCATTCTGGATAGCGAGATCTTCGATCAATTGATCGACACGACCCGCCGAATCGACCCCGAGGCATTGAAGATTCACGGGATCGGTCCGGAGGTACTGCGCGGTCAGCCGACGATCGATCTCGTCTTGCCGCGATTTCACGGTTTCTGCGATGAAACGGTGCTGCTCGGGCACAACGTAGCGTTCGACCTGCGCTTTTTTCAGATCAAGGAGGATCGGATCGGAATTCGATTCCGACAACCGGTTCTGGATACGCTGTTGCTGGCAGGCGTGCTGCACGATGATCTCGGCGACAATCGCCTCGAAGCGATTGCCCATCGGCTCGGCATCGAAGTCACGGGCCGTCATACCGCGCTCGGCGACGCGCGCGTGACTGCCGACGTGTATTTGAAGATGGTGCCGCTGCTCGCGGCGCGCGGTATACGAACACTCGGCGACGCACAGCGCGCCTCGGAGCAAACCCGGTATGCAAGACTCGCCTACTGATCTCGAACGGGCCGATGAGACCCCTGCCGCCACCACACTCGAGCGGCTCGTGCGACGTCCCATCGAAGCGTGTCTGGCGCAGACGCCCACGCGATCAGCACTCGAATCGATGCGCCGGCTGAAGATCGGCGCGATGGTTGTCGTCGACGACGCAAGGCGGCCGCTGGGCATACTGACGCTGCGCGATGTGGTCGATCGTGTGGTCCTTGCAGCCGGAGCGCTCGATGCGCCGATTGCATCCGTGATGACGTCCGACCCGGTTGGCCTGTCCCGTCGTGCGAGTGCCTACGAGGCGGCGCGCCTGATGGTACGCAATGGGGTACGGCACGTGCTGGTCCTGGATGCCGATGAGCGGGTCTTCGGCATCGTCTCCGAGCGGGATCTTTTCGGCATGCAGACCGCCGGCGTTCGTCATCTTTCTCTCGCGATCAAGAGCGCCGACGACGTGACCGAGGTGGAAGCTTATGGTCGGGATGTCCAGGCGCTTGCACGTACGATGGTCCAGCAAGGTGCTGCGACGGGCCCCCTCACCGCGTTCATTTCGTCGTTGATCGATTTGCTGACCGAACGCATCGTTCAGATCGAGTTCGAACGTGCGGGCCTGTGGGGCGACGTGTGCTGGATCGTCATGGGCAGCGAAGGCCGCAGCGAACAGACGTTGTCGACCGATCAGGACAACGGCCTCGTCTTTCGATCGCGCCTGGGAGTCTCCGACGACGCTATGCGCGAACGCCTGCTTCCGATCGCACGTCGAATCAACGAGGCCCTCGATCGGGCCGGCTATCGATTGTGCCCGGGGAACATCATGGGGTCGAATCCGCAATGGTGCGCGAGCTTCGACGAATGGCGAACCAGGTTTTCCCGTTGGATCGACAGCGGTTCACCGGAGGCGCTTCTTCATGGGGCCATTGCCTTCGATTTGCGCGGATTGACGGGTGAAATCGCCCTGGCAGGCGAATTGCGCGCAGGTCTCCTGGAGCACGCCAGCAAGACCCCGCGCTTCCTGCATCAGATGGCCGGCAACGCAATGCGCAGCGCCCCGGCGTTGACACGCTGGACCCACGATCTCGCACCCGGCGCCGGAGGCCGGATTGACCTCAAGATGAACGGCGCTACGCCCTTCATCGATGCCGCGCGGATCATGAGCCTCGCGACTGGCGTGGACGAGGTTCGAACCGAGGCGCGCCTGCGCGGTGCTTCCCACAAGCTCGGTATCGCCGATACCGAGATCGATTCGTGGGTTGCCGGGTTTTATCTCGTTCAGGGCTACCGGCTGCGTCGCCAGTTCGAATGCATCAGCCGCGGTGAAGCGCCCGACAATCTGTTGGCAGCAGCCGAATTGAACATGCTCGACCGTCAGGTACTGCGCTCAGGACTGAATCAGGGGCGAGTGCTGCAGCGGCGGATCGCCCTCGACTACGGACTCTAGCAGGGTGTGTTCGGCATCGGCCGAGCTTCCAGGACGTAGCCGCGTCCGTAGACGGTCTTGATGCCGAGTGCGCAGCCCTCGAGCTTCCTGCGCAAACGGTGGACATAGACCTCGATCGCGTTCGGACTCACATCGCGATCGTAGCTGTAGAGCTGCTCGACGAGCTGCTCCTTGCTTACGACTTTGCCGCAGCGCACGAGGAGCCCTTCCAGGACTGCAGTTTCGTGCGTGGACAGATCGATCACCCGTTCTCCGGACGAGACCAGGCGCTCTACGGTATCGAACTTCAAGTCCGCGAATTCGATGACCGGACTCGCCGACCCTTTGCGTCGGCGCAGCAGCGCTCTGACACGAGCCTGCAGTTCGTCGAGCGAGAACGGTTTGACCAGATAGTCGTCTGCGCCGAGGTCCAGCCCGCGTACTTTGGCGTCCGGCGATTCTCGTCCTGAGAGAATGAGTACGGGGATGTTTGCGTCATGACGGCGAAGACGCCGCAGAACATCATAGCCGTCGAG
>JBIKKL010000384.1:0-5113 GCA_044360365.1 Burkholderiales bacterium
ATACGAATGTACGCAGCGCCCACGTTGCCCGCATTCATCGCCGCGTGATCGGACCAATACACCAGGACGGCAAGGCCCACGGCGCCGATGGCGTTCGCCACGTAAACGACGACCCAATTGCGCAGCAGTTCGAACGTACCGATCTTGCCGTCGGCCCAGGCCATCACGAGCAGGTTGTTCCCGGTGAACAGTTCGGACCCCGCGACGACGACCAATACGAGGCCGAGCGAGAAGACCACGCCGCCCAGGAGCCGACTCACCGCGAACGACAGACTCGCATCGGACATGACGAGCACGAAAAACAGGGCCCCCAATCCGATGTGCGCCCCGGCGATGATGCCGAGCATGAACAGCCCTCGCAGCGGCAGGCGCGCCTTGCGCACGCCGCTCGCTTCGAGCTTGTCGGCGATCTGCTGGGGGGAATACGCGTCGAAATCGAAGACAGCCATCGCGAAGAGATCCGGTCCGGGGTTCCTGCAGCGATGGTAGCCGAAAGTGGTGCTAGAACCGGTGTCGACCCCGGGGACGATTGACCTGGGTCAAGCAGGTCGCCGGATGCAAATCAGAGTCGCGCGAAAAAAGACCGGCCGGCCGGTGAGCGGCCAGCCGATCATTCGACTGCCATGCCGAAATAAGCAGGGCGTGCCGCTATTTCTTGCGGAAGTCGTCGTGACAGCCATCGCACGACTTGGCGAGCGCGCCAAACTGTGTCCTGAACGCGTCCGCGTTCGCCGATTTTGCTACTTCGACCAACTTGCTCGATTCGGCGAGATAGCGATCCACTGCCTGTTTGAACTTGTCAGGTTCCGACCAAATCTCTGGACGCGCTCGGGTATCGCCCTGGTCGGTTCCCGCAGGAAAAGCCGACGCGAAAACGGGAGCAAGCGTTGCGACAACGGTAGCTGCTCGAGTCGCATTCGCAGCGTTAAAGGGCTGCTGACCTTTGACCATCGCGCCCATCTGACGCATCTGCCAAGCCGAGAGCGTTTGGGTTGCCTTTCGGAACCGAACGTAGCTTTCCGGCTTTTCCTGCGCCCAGGCCTCGGCTGTAACGGCCGCCCCCAATGACAGTGTCACGGCTACTGCGATCAACTTCGCTTTCATCACGACTCCTATACCCTAGTGTGCTTCTTGGTGGGACTGCTCGACGACAATCACGGCGAGGCGATCTTGCCCGCACCGGGAAAATGACGCAATCGTTTGGGGCGATCACGGATTGAGTTGCTCGTAGACACGACGCGCGATTCGCAACATCTCGGTCTTCTCGATCTCCCCGGAAAGGGCATAGCCCAGATGCTGGTCGATCCAGTAGAACACGTGTACTCGGCCTTCGGTGGCATATCGGAACGCGGTATCGCGATTATCGACATCGGTGCTGACGTAGAGCGTCAAACGCTTGCCGGTCGCATCCTGGTACATGAACTGCGCCCCCGGTCGGCCGGCCTCCGGCAACAGACGTCCACCCAATAGTTCATACCCAAGGTCGCCCAGCTTGGGTGCCCGCACCCGCGCGCCGAGACGCTTCGACAACCACGCCACCAGATGCGCTTCCTCCGCAGCAGAGACTTCGACAGGATGCCGGACTTCAGGCGTGAACGCCGCATGCGCAATCGCCGCCTGTCGCGGCAGAACGATGTGCTGCGGCTCGACCCGAGCATCGCGTACGCCCCACCCGATCGCAGCGCCGACCGCGAGCCAGGCCAGCGCGGCAGCGGCTCGCCAAATGTGCGGCTGCCGGGGCTTCGCTGCGATCAGGCGATTCGGCACCGGCTCGTCAAGCACGCCGTCGAACGCAAGATGGAGCCGTGCGTTCTGGGTGCGGATGCCCTGCACCGCTTCGGCAACGACGGCCTCGTCGGCGAGCAGCGCCTCGATCTGAGCGGCGCGTTTCGGATCGAGCTCGCCGTCTACGAAGGCGTGCAGTTCTTCGTCGCTGATTGCGTTGTGTGCCGTGGTCATCGCACCACCTTCAGCGAAGGTGCAATCCCACGTTCGTCGAGCAACGCGCGCAGGCGGGAGCGCCCCCGTGCAAGGCGCGATGTCACTGTCCCGATGGGAATCGACAAGACCTGCGCGACTTGCGCGTAGTTCATGTCTTCGAGCGAAACCAGGAGCAGCACCTCGCGCTGCTCGACCGGCAGTTGCGCGAGGCAGCGACTCAGGTCGTCGACCTCGATCATGTCGCTCTGATTCGGCCGCACGATCAGATGCGCCATGTCATCGTCGGACAGCGACGACTGCGGACGCCGCGCCCAGGTCTTCACCTGATTGACGAACACGTTATGCATGACGGCAAAGAGCCACGGTCGGATGGCCAGCGCCGGCTTCCAGAGATGGAACTTGATCCACGCGCGTTCGAGGGTATCCTGCACGAGATCGTCGGCGCGCGTCCGGTCGCCCGTGAGCGCGCGGGCGTAGCGCCTCAGATGCGCGAGATGCGGTTCGACGCAGTCCTCGAAGCGGCTCATGGGCCCGTCCGGTCCGGGCGTGACGAACCCGTGGTCGACTGTCCCGGGCAGCC
The DNA here is from genome assembly GCA_044360365.1 of Burkholderiales bacterium. Taxonomy (GTDB): domain Bacteria; phylum Pseudomonadota; class Gammaproteobacteria; order Burkholderiales; family WYBJ01; genus WYBJ01. The sequence continues at coordinate 2,522 of JBIKKL010000384.1, forward strand.
GCCGAACTCACCTCTCTCACCGCTTGCCTTCCCCAAGCGCAGTTCCACGTGTCATCCTGTTTTCGTGGCCGGCGTACCGGTCCACCACCTCGATCGAACTTGTCTTTCGGGTATACAGCGAGCCCGACGGGAAAATTCCACGATCCTCCTGGACAACGAGATTCACCGTTGAAGCGAAGGCCGAATCGAGCGATCATCGCCCCATGCAAAGACACCAGTTCCTCGGGCTGTCGAAGAGCGGATTCCATCCGCTGAGCTACGTCGAATGGGGTGCGTTGGACGCTGCGCACATCGTGGTCTGCGTACATGGCCTTACCCGCAACGCGCGCGACTTCGACACCCTCGCTCAAGCCCTGGCCCCGAGCCGCGTCGTATGTCCCGACGTCGTGGGACGAGGGCAAAGCGCCTGGCTGCGGGATCCTTCCGACTATGGCTTTCCGCAATATCTCGCCGATGCAAACGCCCTCCTTGCGCGCATCACGGCACACGCCCCTGCCGATGCAGTCATCGACTGGGTTGGCACCTCGATGGGCGGCCTGATCGGCATGTTCCTCGCGGCCCAGCCCGGGTGCCCGCTGCGGCGACTCGTTCTGAACGATGTCGGCCCCCTCATACCGAAGCAGGCGCTGGCACGCATCGGCACGTACGTCGGAACGTCCGCGGCATTCGCCTCGCTCGAAGAAGCCGAGGGCTACATTCGTCGCATCTCGGCCCCGTTCGGCCCTCTCACCGACGCCCAGTGGCGCCACTTGACCGAACATGGCGTGCGCCGCGATGCCGACGGCGCGTGGCGCCTGATCTACGATCCGGCCATCGCACAAGGATTTTCTGGCCCGATCGTGGACCTGGAGCTTTGGTCCATCTGGGATCGCATTGCACTATCGACGCTCGTGCTGCGCGGCAATGATTCCGATCTGTTGTCGCACGAAACCGCATACTCGATGACCCAGCGCGGACCCAGGGCCCGCCTCGTCGAGTTCGAAGGCGTTGGACACGCGCCGATGCTCATGGCGGAAGATCAGGTGCGGGCAGTCGTCGATTTTCTTGTCGAGTGACCCACGATCCTTCATCGTCATTCCCTATCCATCGGCCTCATGACCGCGAACCTCACCCTCACCGATCGTCTCGTCGATTTCATCGTCCAGTCGCGCTGGATCGACATTCCGCAGCCCGTGCAGCACGATGCCCGCCGCGCGCTGATCAACGTGATCGGCACGGCCGTCGGCGCAGCCCGCGACGAAGCCATCGAGAAGCTCGTGGCCACGCTGGCGAGCTTCGACGGCGCGGCTTCGGCGAAACTGATAGGGCGCACCGAGCGCATGGACGCGCTCAATGCCTCGTTCGTCAATGCAGCGAGCGCGAACGTGATGGACTTCGACGATACGCACCATCCCACCGTCATCCATCCGACCTCCCCGATCGCCCCCGCGTTGCTCGCGCTCTGCGAGCGCAGCGCCGTCAGCGGCGAGGATCTTCTCCATGCACTGACGATCGGCATCGAGGTCGCCTGTCGACTCGGCAACGCAGTGACCCCGCGACATTACGTACACGGTTGGCATATCACGAGCACGTGCGGCGGCGTGGGCGCGGCAGCCGCCTGCGCCAAGCTGCTCGGACTGACTGCCGAGCAGACGCGAGCCGCCCTCGGCCTCGCCGCCAATCAGGCGTGCGGTCTCGTGGAGAGCCTCGGCAGCATGGCGAAGAGCGTGAGCGTCGGCAGTGCTGCCCGCAACGGATTGTTCTGCGTCCTGCTCGCCCAACGGGGCTTCACGGCCGCCCCGCAGACGTTGGAAGGCCTGCGCGGATTCATCCCCGTGTTCGGCATCGATGCGCAACCGGATGCGCTCGTCGAGGGCCTCGGCGAGCATTGGGAAGTCCGCCACAATGCGATCAAGCCGTATCCGAACGGTGTCGTTCTGCATCCGGTCGTCGATGCGTGCCTTGAACTTCGGGCACGTGAAAACCTGTCCGCGGATGCGATCGCCACCGTGCGCATTCGGGGCAATCCGCTCCTGCGACAACGGGCCGACCGCGCATCGCCCCGCTCCGGACGCGAAGCCGCCGTGAGCGCGCAGCACACGGCGGCCGTCTGTTTTCTCTACGCCGAAGCGGGCGTTCGTCAGTACACCGACCCACGTGTCGCCGAACCGGCCGTGCAGGCTTTGGGTGCGCGAGTCAGCGTCGAAGAGAGCCCCGACATCCCCGTCGAAGCGGCGGCGGTGTGCGTCCGGACAATCGACGGAAGAACACTCGATGCCTTCGTTCCGCACGCCTTGGGCAGTCTGCAGCGGCCGATGAGCGATGTTCAGCTGGAAAGCAAGGTACGCGACCTTTCGCAATTCGCAGGCGTTACCGATGAGCGTACGCAGGCGTGGTTGCGCACCGCATGGCGCATCGACTGCCTTCCGGACGCACGGGCACTGATCGATCTGCTGCCCTGATCCGAAGGCTGCCCGGGCAAAACGACCGTTCGATCGCGGCGGCTTTTCGGTTAGACTGAAGTCTCCAAACCGCCCTCCGGTGTTCTCATGATCAGGTGTCGGTTACCGTGCAGCTTGAATCGTGCGACGCTTTGGCTGGTCGCCCTCATGC
>JBIKKL010000385.1:0-5100 GCA_044360365.1 Burkholderiales bacterium
CCAGGCGTCGATCTCGGCCTGCGACTTGCCGCTGCGCTCGGCCCAGTGGCGGAAGCTGCCGAAGTAGCCGACGGGCGCATCGAGCCAGACATAGAAGAATTTCTGGCCGTCCGTGCCGGGTATCTCTAAGCCGAAATAGGGTGGGTCGCGCGAGATGTCCCAGTCGGCGAGCTTGTTCCCGCCGGGCTCGCCGAGCCATTCCTTCAGCTTGTTGCCTGCTTCGGATTGCACGTGTTCGCCGCCCTGCGTCCACTGACGCAGGAAGGATTCGCAGCGGGGATCGGAAAGGCGGAAGAAGTGGTGTTCGGAGGCCTTGCGTACCGGGGCCGCACCGGACACCGCGGAGTACGGATTCTTCAGATCGGTCGGCGAATACGTCGCCCCGCAGACCTCACAGGAATCCCCGTACTGGTCCTTCGCGCCGCACTTGGGGCACTCGCCCTTGATGTAGCGATCCGGCAGGAACATCCCCTTCACCGGATCGAAGAACTGCTCCACCGAACGGATCGCGACCAGTCCGTTCGACTTCAGCTGGCTATAGATGTCCTCGCAGTAGGCGCGGTTTTCGGGCGAGTTGGTGGTGTAGTAGTTGTCGAAACTCACCAGGAAGCCACCGAGCCTGCCGCGTTTTATCGCCTCGTCGCCGCCGAAGAAATCGCGGGTGTGCTCGCCGTATACGCGCTCCACCAGTGCTTCGGGTGAAATGCCTTCGGCTTGCGCGCGCAGCATGATCGGCGTCCCGTGCGTGTCGTCCGCACCGACGTACACGACTTCGTGGCCCTGCATACGCTGGAAGCGCACCCAGATGTCGGTCTGGATGTATTCGACCAGATGTCCGAGATGGATCGCGCCGTTGGCGTACGGCAGGGCGGAAGTGACGAGGATGCGACGGGGCATGAAGGCGGTCCGGGGCAAAGCGGCGATTTTAGCGCCGCTCGGAGCCTCCGGCTCGAAACGGCGCGGGAAACGGGAAGAGGGAAATGAGAAGGGCCGGACGGGACCGTTGCGTCCTGGGGTTGAACCTTACCGAATGTGTGCGCTTTTTGAAGCAAATCGACTGCACCAACCGCGTCGTCATCGTGTCGAAAACCGCTAGAATTCCCGCATCGATTTAAGGAGCACCCGCAGTGGCGATTACCCGCGAAGACGTCGAGGCCGCGCTCGACACACTGATCAATCCCGATACCGGCAAGAGCTTTCTGGCCGGAAAATCGGTGAAGAACGTCCAGGTCAATGGCGATGCCGTCAGCGTCGAAATCATCCTGGGCTACCCTGCGCAAACGGTGCATGAGTCCACGCGAGCTGCGGTCGTCGCCAAGGTGCAGGCGCTCCCCGGCGTTAAGGCTGTTGCCGTCAGCGTAACGAGCAAGATCGTCGCGCATGCCGTACAGCGCGGCGTGAAGCTGATCCCCAACGTGAAGAACATCGTGGCGGTTGCTTCCGGCAAAGGCGGGGTGGGCAAGAGCACCGTGGCGGCGAATCTCGCTTTGGCGCTCGCCGCCGAGGGGGCAACCGTCGGCATGCTGGATGCCGACATCTACGGGCCCTCGCAACCGATGATGCTCGGCATCAAGGGCAAACCGGAAACCAGGGACGGCAAGTCGATCGAGCCGATGATGGGCCACGGCGTTCAGGCGATGTCGATCGGATTCATGATCGACACCGAAACACCGATGGTGTGGCGAGGGCCGATGGTGACGCAGGCGCTCGAGCAGCTGCTCAACGAAACGCACTGGCAGAACGTCGACTACCTCGTGGTGGATCTGCCGCCCGGCACCGGCGACATTCAGCTCACACTGGCGCAGCGCGTTCCGGTCACCGGCGCCGTCATCGTGACGACGCCTCAGGATATTGCGCTCCTCGATGCCCGCAAGGGACTCAAGATGTTCGAGAAGGTCAACATTCCCATCCTCGGGATCGTCGAGAACATGAGCACCCACGTGTGCCCGAACTGCGGTCACGAATCGCACATATTCGGCGAGGGCGGCGCAAACCGCATGGCGAGCGATTACAAGGTCGATCTGCTTGGGCAGATTCCCCTCGACATCGACATTCGCCAGCAGGCCGATTCGGGCAGTCCCACCGTGGTGGCCGCGCCGAATTCGAAGGCGGCGGACATCTATCGGCAAATCGCCCGTCGCGTTGCCGTCAAGCTCGCCGAGAAGCAGCAGGATCACTCCGCGGCCTTTCCCAAGATCGTGGTACAGAACACTTAACAGCGCGCGGCCGGCGGGGCGCGAGCCCGACGCCGCAACACGTCCAGGGAGGCGCAGAGGTCCGTGAGCATCAAGTCCGATCGCTGGATCCGTCGCATGGCGGCCGAGCACGGCATGATCGAGCCGTTCGAGCCGGGGCAGGTCAAGGAAGTCGCCGGGCAGCGCATCGTGTCCTACGGCACGTCGAGCTACGGCTACGATTTGCGCTGTTCGAGCGAATTCAAGCTCTTTACCAACCTCAACAGCACGATCGTCGATCCGAAGGCGTTCGACGAGAAGTCCTTCGTCGACGTGAAGGGCGAGTTCTGCATCATTCCTCCCAACTCCTTCGCGCTCGCTCGCACCGTCGAGTACTTCCGGATTCCGCGCAACGTGCTGGTCGTCTGCCTCGGCAAGTCGACCTATGCCCGTTGCGGCATCATCGTGAACGTCACGCCGCTCGAACCGGAATGGGAAGGGCACGTGACGCTGGAGTTCTCGAACACCACGCCCTTGCCGGCCAAGATCTACGCGAACGAAGGTGTGGCGCAGGTGATCTTTCTCGAGGCGGCCGCGGACGACATCTGCGAGACCTCGTACCGGGATCGCGGCGGCAAATATCAGGGGCAGCAGGGCGTGACGTTGCCCAAAATCTAGCCTATGGCCGGGGGCGGCGGTTGACTGGCGGCATCATCGTGCTGCGGTCCGTTACTTGAGATACGCGGCCGCCCGTTTGTGCGCCTCGCCGAGAATTTCCGGCGCGAGGGAATCCGAGATGCGCTTGAGGTTGTCCTGGGCACCCACGTCTCCCCGGCGTGCGGAGACGATGAGCCATGCGGCGCCTTCTGCGGGATCTCGCTGCGCGCCGTAGCCCTCCAGATACATGAGACCCAGATTGGTCTGCGCGAGAACGTGGCCGCGCCGCGCGGCGCGACGCATCCAGTAGTGCGACTTGGCCGCGTCGGCGTCGATGCCATCGCCGCTCCGATAGGCAAGCCCGAGGTTGTACTCGGCGCCGGCGTCGGCGATCTTTTCATTTGCAGCAGCGAATTGCCATTTCCTGACGGCCTCGGCCATGTTCTTCGATACCCCGATGCCGCGCGCGTACATGAGTCCGAGCGTCGTCATGGCTCTTGTGTCACCGAGGTTCGACAGCACCTGGAAATAGTGGGCGGCCTGGGCGAAATCCTGCGTCAGGCCGTCGGATCCTGCGTAGTAGCCTTCGGCAAGGGTACGTGCAGCGCTCCGATCGCCGGCGGCGGCTCGCTGCTTGAGGCTGTCGACGTTGGCGATCTGCGCTGCGTGCGCCATGCCCGTGGACAGGATGAGCAGCACGGCGAGCACACGGGCCAGGGTCATGGCGTCACGGATGGCGTGGCGATGCGCTCGTGTATCTCGAAGCGCCACGCGAGCGGGCTTGCCGCGGTGGCCGGATACGACTCGCTGCTCGCTTTGCGCCATTGCGATGCATCGATGGCGGGCATATGGGTGTCGCCTTCGAATGCCGATTCCACGACCGTGAGGTAGATGCGATCGGCATGCGCCATTGCGTGGCGGAAGAGTTCTTCGCCTCCGATGACGAAAATCTCGTCGTCGCCCGTGCCGGCTGCCAGCGCTGCCTGGAAGGAATCGACGACGCAGGCGCCTTCTATCCTGAGCAGCGGATTGCGGGTGACGACTACCGTGCGCCGACCCGGCAATAGGCGATTGATCGAATCCCAGGTCTTGCGGCCCATCACGATGGTGTGTCCCATCGTGAGTTCCTTGAAGCGTTTCAGATCGGCGGGTAGATGCCAGGGAAGGCGGTTTTCCCTGCCGATTACGCCGTTGATGCTCATCGCGACGATGAGCGATATGCGGGGGCGCTCGGTCTTCACGCGCCGGCCGTCGAGCGCGTGGCGCTCACACCGCCACCGGCGCCTTGATGGCCGGATGGGGCTCGTAGCCGACCAGCTCGAAATCCTCGTAGCGGAATGCGAACAGATCCGTCACCGCGGGATTGAGCTTCATGGTCGGCAGCGTACGCGGCTCGCGCGCGAGCTGTTCCCGAGCCTGTTCGAGATGATTCAGGTAGAGGTGCGTATCGCCGAAGGTATGGATGAATTCTCCGGGCTTGAACCCGCACACCTGGGCGACCATCAGCGTGAGCAAGGCGTACGACGCGATGTTGAAGGGCACGCCGAGAAAGATGTCCGCGCTGCGTTGGTAGAGTTGACAGGAGAGGCGGCCGTCGGCGACGTAGAACTGGAACATGGCATGGCAAGGCATGAGCGCCATGCTCGGCAGATCAGCCACGTTCCAGGCCGAAACGAGCATGCGGCGCGAATCCGGGTTGGTCTTGAGTTCGCCCAGTACCTGGCTGATCTGGTCGATGTGCCGGCCGTCGGGTGCGGGCCACGAGCGCCACTGATAGCCGTAGACCGGACCCAGTTCGCCGCGCTCGTCCGCCCATTCGTCCCAGATCGTGACGCCGTTCGACTTCAGATAGCGCACGTTGGTGTCGCCCTGCAGGAACCACAGCAGTTCGTGGATGATGGACTTGAGGTGGACCTTCTTCGTCGTCAGCAGCGGGAAGCCGCGCGCCAGATCGAAACGCAGCTGATGGCCGAAGATGCTCAGCGTACCGGTACCGGTGCGGTCGTTCTTGCGCGTGCCGTGTTCGAGCACGTGACGCATGAGATCGAGGTAGGTGCGCATAGCCGTCAGCCTGGAAAAGATCGTCGAATTCTAACAGCGAGTGCGATGGTGCTCGTCGGGCTCGACCGGGTCGGGGCGAGGGTTCGGGTCAGGCGATCTCGAGCACCACCTTGCCGTGCGTATGCCCGGTCTCGATCTGCGCATGGGCATCGGCGGCGCGTTCCAGCGGCAAGACCTCGCCGACGACGACCCTGAGCTTGCCTTGTTC
>JBIKKL010000778.1:0-2518 GCA_044360365.1 Burkholderiales bacterium
GTCGCGGACATCCGCAAGGATTCCACGGCCGGGGCGTATCTCGCGCAGCAAGGTGTCGCGCCGATCGACTTCTCCAACTTCGGCATGCGCCGGTGCAATCACGAGATCATGATGCGCGGCACCTTTGCGAACGTCCGTATCCGCAACCTGATGGCGGACGGGAAGGAAGGCGGCTACACGAAGCATCAACCGAGCGGCGAACTCGTGAGCGTTTATGAAGCCTCGCAGCGCTATCTGCGTGCTGGTGTGCCGCTCGTCGTATTCGGCGGCGAGGAATACGGTACCGGATCGTCCCGGGATTGGGCGGCGAAGGGCCCCCGGCTGCTCGGCGTGAAGGTCGTCATCGCACGTGGATTCGAGCGCATCCATCGCTCGAATCTCGTGGGCATGGGAATTCTCCCGCTCCAGTTCCTGGGCGACGACAGTACAGCGACCCTTGGCATCACCGGCGAAGAGACGTACGACATCGTCGGACTGGAGACGATCGCGCCGAGTCAGGAGGTCACGCTGCGGATCCATTCGAAAGACGGGCGAACGCGAGAGGCGAAACTTGTCTCCCGCATCGATACGCCGATCGAGGTGGACTACTACCGGCACGGCGGCATCCTGCCTTACATGCTGCGCGAACTGGTTTCGTGAACCTGCCCTCGGAGGAAATCCACGCATGAGCACCCCACCCAAGACCCTCGGCAAGCTGCCCGCTAGTGCGTTCGGCACATTGGAAATCCCGCGGCTGCCGGAAGACATCGTCGCCGGATTCAAGGCGCTCGTCGATCTGACCGGCACCGTCTCCGATGCCATGGACAATCTCGGATATTTCGCCGCGCTGCCGGCATCGAGCCTGCCGCCATCCCTTCCGGGCCAGCGCGTCGTCGGCCATGCCGTGACGGTGCGCAACGTCGAGCGCCAGCAGTCGGTGCATCTCGCTGCAAAGGAAGGCATCAACCGCATGGGTGAGACGGAAGCATACAACCTCGCGAAGCCCGGGGACGTGATCGTCATCGAGGGGATCTTCGGCTGCTCCAACATGGGCGGGCAATCCTCGACGATCGCACACCGCCAGGGCTGTGCCGGGGCGGTCATCGATGGCTCCTACCGCGATCCGGATGCGTCGAGAGAGGCAGGCTTCCCCGTCTGGGCGCGCGGCGTTACGCAGATCACGGGCAAGTGGCGCCTCGAGACGGTGGCAATCAACACACGCGTGAGCATCTGCAGCGTGTCGGTCGACGCCGGGGATCTGGTGCTTGCCGACGATGCCGGCGTGGTCTTCGTGCCCCGCGCCCATGCCGCGGCCATCCTCGAAGAAGCCCGCAAGATCGACGCCGGCGATACCAGGCGCAAGCAGGACATCGATGCCGGAGTGGATATCGGAGCGTTGGTGACGAAGAAATACAAATAGACGGGAAGAGGGAAAGGGGAATTGGGAAAGGTCGAAGCCTTCCTGCGCCGCGCGTTTGCTCGGTGACCGCTGCGCCGGTGCCAACTGAACCGCCGCCTGCGGCCTTTCCCGCTTCCCACTTCCCGTTTCCCCCTTCCCCCATTACTTTTCCCTTTCCGAAGGAAACATCGGTGTCTCTCGCATCCAAACGCATCGGACTTCTCGTCCCCTCCTCCAACTCCACTGTCGAAGTGGAGTTCTATCGCGCCCTGCCGCAGGACGTATCCCTGCATGTCGGGCGCCTGCCGATTACGCAGGTCAATCCCGAATCGATCGCCGGGATGGTGAACCCCATCGAGACGGAATCACAGAAGCTCGCGAGCGCGGACGTCGACGTCATCGTGCTCGGCGCGGCGGCGCCGAGCTTTCTCAAAGGGATGGGCTACGATCGGGAGATGGCTCAGCGCATCGCCAGGGCATCCGGCAAACCCGCTACGACGGCCTCGACCGCCTTGCTGCAGTCGCTTGCCGCCTTCGGAATCAAGCGCATTGCACTCGGTACCGCATACACCCAGAACGTGACCGACATCGCCATCGCCTTTCTCAATGCGAATGGCATCGAAGTGGTGAAGAACGAGAGTCTCGGCAAAGTCGACAATCTCGAAATCGGACGGCTCGACGTCAGCACCACGCTTGAACTCGGACGGCGCATCGCGTGCCCGCAGGCACAGGCCATCGCTTTTCTCTGTACCAACTGGCAGTCGATGGCGATCATCGATCAGCTCGAACGGGACAGCGGACTGCCGGTGCTGTCGAGCACGCAGTTCAGCGTCTGGGCGGCTCTGAAGACGGTGGGTTACCAGGGACGAATCGAGGGTTATGGGCGACTGCTGCGGGAGATGCCCGGGTTGCCGGGCTGATCGCCCGGATTGCAGGCACCCACGGTCCCGGGGACACGAGTGGTGGATGCGCAATCAGCGTACAAGTACGTATTGCGGTCTGCCCCCAATGGCATTACAAGTGATAGCTCCCACAGTGCGCCGGACCCTGCGACCGAATCAGGTTCGGCCGAGGCACAGCGAAAGAGGATCGAATCATGCGGCAAGCACAGTCACTCGTAGTCGGCAGCATCCTCGTTGT
>JBIKKL010000168.1:0-8739 GCA_044360365.1 Burkholderiales bacterium
TTGCCCTGCAGAATCTGACGGTAGCGGGCGCGGCGTTCGGTGAGCAGCATGGTGTCTCCTTCGGGGAAATGGGGTGGATAGGGTCGGTCGGCGTCAGATCGAACCAGGCTCGGCATCGTCGGGAGGGGATGTGACGACGATGAATGTGAGATCGGTGAGACCCGTGTTGTAGATGGCGTGAGTGACGCCCGGGGGCACGAAGATCACATCGTGTTTGCGCACGACGCGCCGCTCGCCGTTCAGTTCCATCAGCGCCTCGCCTTCGAGAACATGGTAGATCTGCTCCTGAATGCGATGGGCATGCGGAGCGACGTAGGCCTTGGGCTGATAGGTCGAGATGCGATAGTCGAGGTGCTTCGAACCCGAGGGTTCCGGTCGTACGAGCATCTTCGAATATGCGCCGCCGTAGTGACCGTCGAGATCTTCCCACATCACTTCGACGACGTTTCGAATCGATCCGGAAGTTTCTCCTGAGCGCATCGCCCCTCCTCGAATGCCTGCTTCCTATCGGGATACCTGCCCGATGGCTTCCGCCGCCCGAATGCCGAACGTGGCTGCCTTGATCAATCCGCCGACGTAGCCGATGCCGGATCCGCCTTCGAGGCCGCCTGTGGCGGCGCCCACGGCATAGAGGCCGTGAATCGATCCGCCCGACGCGCGGCGCACCTGGCCATGCGGATCGATCGCGATGCCGCCCATGGTATACGTGATGCCGGCGCAGAGGGGCACCGCATAGTAAGGAGGCTTTGCGATCGGCATGGCCTTGATGCGCTTCGACGTTCGGGCCGGATGCAGACTCGACAGCGTCCCCGCGCCGAGCGCCTGGTTGTAGCCTGCCACCGTCAGTTCGAATCGCTCCGCCGGGATCTTGATCAGGTCAGCCAGCTCGCGCAGCGAATTCGCCTGATGCACGACCCCGCCAGCCTTCACCAGATTGGGGTTGGCAGGAATGCGGGCATCCTTGCCCGGGCCGTTCCATACGTCTTCGTCGAATATGGCCCAGGTCGACAAGGGATCGGCGAGTCGCGCAATCATGTTTGCGACGTAGATCCCGCCCATGCCCTCGTCGGTAACGCGCTCACCCTGAGTGTTGATGACGATGCCGGCGGTACCCAGCTCGTCGAGCTGCGGATACGGCCACACGCTATCATTGTGGAAGGAATCGCGCGAGAGCATGTGGCCGTAGAACGCATCGAGGTCGGTCACGGCGGCACCCATCGCCTGCGCCATGCGCAATCCGTCGCCGATGCCGGTCGCAGCGCCGCGCTGTTTGATCATTGCCGGCGCAGGCGTGATGTACTTGCCGATGAAATCGAGGTTTGCCTGATATCCGCCGTCGGCAATGACCACGGCCTTGGCGTGTATGTCGACGGGTCGCCCGTCGAATTCGGTCCTAATCCCGATGCACCGCCCTCGTTCTTCCATCAGTTCACGAGCGACCGCGCCGCGATGGAGCACGCTCCCGCGACGCCGGAGATTCTCTTCGAGCGTACGCAACGTGACATCCGGACCGCGGCCCTTCCAATCCAGACCCGGTGTGATCGGCCTCGGGGGAGCGAGCACATGCTGCTGCCAGACGATCTGACCGACGCGAACGTACTTCGCCCCTTCCTCGCCGAGCCACTTGACTGCACGACGCGCATCGAGGGCAAGGGCCTGGGCGAGTTCCCGGTCGGCGTGCCCGAGGGTCAGCTCGTCGATTGCCCGCACGAGGTCTTCCACGGGCTCTTCGACATTGTGACCGTTGATGTGCAGAATGCCGCCGGAGTAGCGGGAGTTGCAGGCGTACTGGGTATCCGTGCCGCGTTCGAGGACGGCCACCTTCATCCCCATTTGGGCGGCGCGGCACGCCGCGCTCAGCCCCCCCAAGCCGCCGCCCACGACGACGACATCGACCTCGTTTCTGCTGCCCTCCCCATTGTGACGAATCCGACTTGCGTGAGTCGATTCCGGGGAAGCCGTGGGTGCGATGCTTTTCGCGGGTTGCTCCGAAGCCGACACCGCCCCGCTGGGGATCAGCATATCGGCGATGACCCGTACGAGTTCGACATAGCTGCGCATCAGCACATACAGAACGCCTGCCGCGACGGCGCCGGCAACAATGACGATCCAGTGAAACCCGAATCCGGCCAGCATCAAACCGCCGAGCAAGGGAAGCAGGCCAACGACAAGCGAGACGGCATTGCCGCGCTCGACGAGAAACTTGATGGTCGGATAACGATCCACGGATGCGACGCTCTAGGGAATTGCGCGCTCGGCGCGCAGACGCGCGAACATGCGCAGGAACATCTCCGCGCTCTCGACCTGCTCGGTGAATCCGTGGCGGCGCGCCTTGCCGAGATCCGACACCACGTCGTACTCGCAGGCGAAGCGGGAATGCGGGGGATGATAATCGCCTTGCGCCCAGCGGGCGAGACGCTCGTACGGGAACTGCACGAGTCCATGCGCTGCCTCCAGATCGCGCCACGTGGACTCGTGGGCCGCAAAGAACTCGGGCAGCCGCTGCGCCTGCGGCCCGGTCGCCTCGATACCGAAGAAGCCCGCGAGTTTCGGCCAGATCTCGTGCCAGCGAAAAACATCCCCGTTGTTGATGTTGAAGGCCTCGTTGCCACAGCCGGGAGTGATCGAACTCCAGATCGATGCGCGCGCGAGCAGCTCCGAATCCGCGACGTTGAATCGTGCATCGAAACACGCTTGAGATGCCGGAAACGCGAAGGGACCGCCGATTGCCTTTTGAAGGCTGCCGTACATCCCGAGCGCCACGGCGAGATTGAGCGGATTTCCGCGTGCATAGCCGCACACCGAATGCGGCCTGGTGGCCGTCCAGGTCCAGCGCTTTCCGCGCTGACGATCGCGCACGCAATCCTCTTCGCTGTAGTAGAAGTCGGCGCCGGCAATGCGCGGATCGGTTTCCTGCGCAGGGACTTTGAACGGTCCGAGGTGACAGCCGTAATACTTCGTTCCCTGGAGCAGATGCACGTTGACCAACCCAGGCGCACTGCGCTCGACTGTATCGATCACATTCTGCATCAGCGACAAACGCACGGCCGGACTGGGATCGTTTCCGCAGTAGTAGAGGTGCGTCACGTCGACGAGCGCACTGAGCGCGTTCTGTGCGGCCGCCTTGTCGGTGAGGTCCACGGGAATGTGTCGCAGGCGCTGCGTGGGAACCCCCGCACGCAACATCGGCGCTCGTCGCGATACGGCATAGACCGGCCACCCGGCCACCAGCAGTTCTTCCACCATCGGCGTCCCGGTGACACCGGTCGCGCCGATCACCAGCGCAGTGCAATCGTTCGTCGTCATTTTCGTTCAATCCACGGTCTTGATGCCGGCTTCCTTCACCACCTTGCGCCAAAGCGCAAGTTCCTTGCGCACGAAAGCCGCAGCTTCCGCGGGCGTCGAACTCTCCGCTTCGGCACCGAGTTCGACGAAGCGTGCCTTGACCTTCGCATCGGCGAGTGTCGCTACCGTGGCGGCATTGACCTTGTCGACCACGGGTTTGGGCGTATTCCCGGGCAGAACGAGCACCTGCCATTCGTTTACGTTGTAGTCCTTGAGTCCGAGTTCCTGCAACGTAGGCACCTCGGGCAGCGTCGCGGAACGCTTGTAGTTCGTGAGCGCCAGGGCACGCAGGCGTCCGGCCTTGATGTGCGGCGACGACGAGCTGATCGTGGCGAAGAGCATGTCGATCTGCCCGCCGACGAGCGCCGCAACCGCAGGGCCGCCGCCCTTGAACGGCACATGCACGATGTCGGCCTTGGTGTAGCTTCGGAACACTTCAGTGGTCAGATGGTTGGCACTGCCGTTGCCTGCCGACCCATAGTTCAACTTGCCCGGATGCTTGCGCACCAGCGCGAGCAATTCGTTCAGATTCTTCACCGGCAACGAAGGGTGAACCGTGACGACCATCGGTACCACGGCCACCTTGCTCACCGGAGTGAAATCCTTTTCCGGATCGAAGGGCAGTTTTCGGAACAGGCTGGGATTGGCGCCGAAGGCGATGTTGGCAAACAACCACGTGTAGCCGTCCGGTGCTGCCTTCGCCACGACGTCGAACCCCGGGATCGCCGCCCCGCCCGCTCGATTCTCGACGATCACCTGCTGGCCGAGCTGTTGGGCGAGGACAGGGGCCATCGTGCGTGCCGAGATGTCGGTCGCACCGCCGGGGGCGTAGGGAATGATCCAGCGGATCGGCTTGGTCGGAAATTCCTGCGCCTGGCCGGGCCCCGCCCCCAATGCGCTCAATGCCCCGATGACCAGGGCGATGCGACTTCTCATGACGATCTCCTCTCCTCGACAGATTCTCGACATTCCGCTGTTGTCGGCGTCGCGCCAAAAAACAATGCCCGTGCGTTCGACCAAGCGCGCAATTACATCACATCGATCGGCGGGCCTTGCTAAGAAACGTTGCCCTGGGCGAGATTGAAGTCCGCTTCGAGCAACGTGCGCACACGCGGCAGACCGATCGCAACGGCACCGCCGTCGACCACGATCTCCGATGCGTTAATGTAGCTCGACTCGTCGCTTGCCAGAAACAGCACTGCCTGGGCCACCTCGTCCGGACGCGACGAGCGCTTCAGAGGCATCGCACGGGCATTGGCATAGCGGTACCCTGGCGTCGCATTGGCCGACATGCCCGTATCGGTCACTTGCGCCGGATGGACGGAGTTCACCCGGATGTTCCAGTCGAGCAGTTCCATGGCGGCGCTCTTCGTGACGCCGCGCAGACCCCACTTGCTCGCGGCATACGCGACGCCGGGATGACCGACGAGCCCCGCCGTCGAGGAGATGTTGACGATCGATCCACCGCCGGAATCCCGGATCAGCGGCGCCGTCGCCTTGCAGCCGAGCATCGGGCCGGTAAGGTTGATGGCGAGCACACGATCCCATTCCTGCATTGAGATCGTTTGGAAGTTCGAGCGGCTTACGACGCCGGCGTTGTTGACCAGCACGTGGAGCTTGCCATGGGCGCGCTTGATGGACTTCACGACCTTGTCCCAACTGAGCGGGTCGGTCACGTCATGGGCAATGAATCTCGCGTCGTAGCCCATGCGTGTCAACTCGGCAGCGGCGGCTTTGCCTGCAGTCGCAACGATATCGGTGAGCACCACGGCGGCGCCCTGCTCGGCGAACATCCTTCCCTGTACGCGACCCTGTCCGCCGCTGCCGCCCGTGATCATGACGACCTTGCCGTCGAAGCGCTTCTTCTTGTTCCTTGCCATGTCTCCCCCTTGATTGAATCAGTCCCGACGCTCGATCGCCGCATTCACCGCCGGCATGACACGCTCCGCCATGAGTTCCATCGATCGCCGGGCGAGTTTCGGATCGCTCCAGTCATGACCGCAATAGAGCAGCGTGCCGAAATCGCCGATCGTATCGCGGAAGGCCAGAATCTGTTCGGCGACCGAGTCGGCCGTGCCGGCGATGACCAGTCGATCGAGCATGTATTCGATGGTGATCGCGGCATCGGGCAGCGCGAGGTCGTGCTTGTAGATGTCCACGTTGCCCGTCGAGGACCGTCGTTTCGTAAGCAGATTCCAGAAGTAGAAACCGTAAGGCCCGTCGACGCTCTTCGCGTAGCGGCGCGCGGTCTCTTCGTCGTCGGCGACGAAGATGCTCTTGCAGACGCGCCAGTCGGCTCGGTCCACGGGAAATCCGCCGAGCGTGCATCCTTGTTCGTACATCGGCCAGTGTGTGGCAGCCCATTGCGGCTGCAGGAAATTCGCGGTGATGGGCTTCCATCCTCGGCGCGCCGCGGCGATGAGGCCTTTCGAATGCGGCACCACGACCGTGACGACGATCGGCGGGTGTGGTTGCTGATACGGCCGGATCATGACGCCCTGCCCGACTTCCCGAAGCAGCGAACGCTCGGTGCTGACATCCCAGAACTTGCCCTTGAGTCGATACGGCGCCTCGCCCGACCACATCGCCAGAATGTGGTCGATCGACTCGACGAACATCGCATTGCGGTCTCGATCGAGATTCCCGAGCGCTTCCATGTCGGAGCGCAGCCCCCCGGGGCCGATGCCGAAGAGGAAACGCCCTTCGAGCATGTGATCGATCATCGCGACCGTGGAGGCAACCTGCACTGGATGGTTGTTAGGCAGGTTCACCGTCCCACTGCCCAGTTTGATCTGGGTCGTCTGGAAGGCGACGCTCGCGATAAAGGCGAGGCAGGACGGAATCGATTCGCACACGTCGGTCGAGTGTTCGCCGATGAATGCTTCGCCGAAACCGAGCCGATCCGCGAGGATGACCGCCTCCCGGTCCTCCTTGAGCGTCTCGGTGAGATTGCGCGTCGGCGGGTGCATCGGCATGGTGAAGAAGCCGAGTTTCAAGGGATCTCCTTCCTTTGTTTCGTGGCGGAAGCGATCGACGCTCCGCTGGGATTGGAGGCGTACGAAGTGCGATCGCAGGGCGTCATCGTTTTCAGTACCCGCGCAGGCGGTGCAGATCGCGCCGCTGCTTCTTCTCCGGCCGCCCGCCTGCGAGGGGCTCCGGTTCAAAATGGCTGCGGCGTTTTTCGATGGCGGCGAGGCGTGCTTCCTGCGCTGCGGGATCTTCCGCGTAGAGCGTACGTGCCACCTCGGCAGGACCTCGGCGATCGGACAGAGTCGTCACTTCGACGATCCACTCGTAGGCCCCCGATTGAATCGACAGCCGATCGCCGAGACGCAGCGCCTTGGCCGATTTCACGCGTTCATTGTTCAGCTTCACCCTGCCGCCTTCGACTGCCTGGGCCGCCAGGGAGCGGGTCTTGAAGAAGCGCGCGGCCCACAGCCACTTGTCGATGCGTATCCGCTGCGGGTCGATCTCGTCGGGACGGCTCATCAGATGAACTCTCGGACCGGCGACGGCGCACGCGTACGCGCGCGGCGTCAGAGTCGGTGATGGTAACGGCTCCCCTGCGTGCCAGCCATATTTGTCTTCGCGTCATCTACCGGTCTGGCGCCGACCTCCCGAACCATCCGACCTGCGCCTGGGACTGCTGAATGGACTCGCACATCGAGCGTTCATCAATTTCGGCTGTCATCTCGGACCTCGAATTGGCACAATAGCGACTTCGCCCTGCTCCGGCGAGTCCACAACAGCCCTAACCGAGTCGATGCGCGTCGAAACGAAGCGCGTCTCAATGCGAGCAACCGAAAGGAGATATTCACAATGGGAAAAATGCTTCAGCTTACTGCGGCTGACGGCCACAAGTTCTCGGCTTACCGTGCCGATCCGGTCGGCAAGCCCAAGGGCGCCGTCATCGTCATCATGGAAATTTTCGGTGTCAACGCGCACATCAAGGAAGTGACGGACGGCTACGCCGCCGACGGCTACGTCGCCATCGCGCCTGCGATGTTCGACCGCGTGCACCCGGGTCTGGACGTCGGCTACACCGGTGCAGATCTCGATACCGCACGCGCCGCCATGGGCAAGGTCAAGCTCGACGAGGCGATCAAGGACGTCGTCGCCACCCTGAACGAAGTGAAGTCGGCCGGTAAAGTCGGCATCGTCGGTTACTGCTGGGGCGGCACGTGCGCGTGGAAATCCGCATCCAGCGTCGACGGGCTTTCCGCTTCGGTTTGCTACTACGGGGGCGGCATTCCCGGCATGACCGGTGATCAGCCCAAGTGCCCGGTGCAGTTCCATTGGGGCGAGGCCGATGCGGGCATCCCCATGGAGAAGGCCAAGGCCGTGGAAGCCGCGCATCCGAACGCGCCGCACTATTACTACCCGGGCGCAGGGCACGGATTCAACTGCGATCATCGGGCCTCGTACAACGCCGAAGCCGCCAAGCTCGCGAAACAACGCACGCTGGAGTTCTTCGCCAAGCACGTCGGTTAACGCCGCAGCGTTCGACGGGCGCCGAGCAGGTCGTTGCCTTGCGGCGATTTGCGATGCGCCCGTTTTTTATTTCTGGAGTACCCCGCGGGTCAAGCTTGTGCAGACCGCTGTCCGGTCCCCGCCCTGATTCGACGCCACCGTCTACGATATTCGTGCAACGTCAGTGCTGCAGCGCGAATCGATCCCGCCCACCGTGAGGTTCTTCTGGTCATGGAAAATCGCCCCCGCCTGGAAATTCCCCCCGATCTGATTGGTACCCGATCGGCCGGGGTTGTGGTTCTGCGGCGTTTTCCGCAAGGATGGCGGCTGCTCGTCCTGCGTGCGTACCGGAACTGGGACTTCCCCAAGGGGCTCGTCGAAGAAGGCGAGGATTTCCGCGAAGCCGCGCAGCGCGAGGTGCGCGAAGAGGCGTCCCTTGCGGATCTCGAATTTCACTGGGGCGACGCCCACAAGGAAACCTTGCCCTATGCCGGCGCCAAAGTCGCCCGCTACTACATTGCCGAGTCACGCGCGGACGAAGTCAGACTGCCAATCGCCGAAGAACTCGGCCGCCCCGAGCATGACGAATTTCGTTGGGTGTCATTCGAGGGTGCGGAGGATCTGCTGCCGCCGCGGTTGGCGATCGTGCTCGAATGGGCGCGAGGGATGGTCGAACACGGCGATCCGGAGGTCAATCCGGCAGCCGATCCGGAAGCCGATCTGGAAAACTGAGCCGCTACTCGTTCATGCCGATTGTCTCTCGTCTATACGGCGCAGGGATCCTCGACGCACCTTGACCCGGCGCCGCGCCCTCGACGGCGCGAGCCTTTGCAGCATCAGCCGCGCGACCCGACGCGCTCATGCGACAGCCTTCATCGCTGCTCACCCGTTTGTTATACTCGTCCGGTTTCAAGGTACCGGGCC
>JBIKKL010000386.1:0-5070 GCA_044360365.1 Burkholderiales bacterium
CGAGGAGATCGGTCGCATGGCGCAGGTGGAAGCCACGGCGGCGGCAGTCCGCGTCGCGATGCAGGATGCGGGTATCGCGAACGTCGATGACGTGCACTTCGTTCAGGTGAAGTGTCCGTTGCTGACCGCGGCGAAGATGCAGTCTGTCGTGGCGCGATCCGCGTCGCTCGTGACGCACGATACCTACGAGTCGATGAGCTATTCTCGCGCGGCCTCGTCGCTCGGCGTGGCGGTGGGTCTGAATGAACTGCCGCCCGGCCGGATCTTCGATCATGTCATCGGTACGGACCGCACCTTGTACTCGGCGCGGGCTTCGGCTTCGGCGGGCATCGAGCTCGATGGCAACGTCGTCATCGTGCTCGGTGAGGCCGCAGGGGCAAGCTCGCCATACCGCATCGGTCATGCAGTCATGCGCGATGCGGTCGATGCGGCGAGTGTGCGGCAACTGTTGCGCGAGCGATTCGGGCTCGATGCCGACGCGGATGCCGAGGCGATGCGGCGGCGCCTGGTGAACGTGCTGGCCAAGGCCGAAGCGAGCCCCGACGGATGCGTCCGGGGCGAGCGCCATACCATGCTCGACGACTCCGACATCAACGCGACGCGGCATGCCAGGGCGGCGGTGGGCGCCGTGCTTGCCTCCGTGGTGGGACAGAGCGCGCTGTATGTCTCCGGCGGCGCCGAGCACCAGGGACCGGCAGGCGGCGGTCCGGTCGCGGTGATCATGCGAACAGAAGACAGGTTCGAAACATGAGCGAAGCATTCGTGGAACTGTCCGACGTCACTGTGCGCTTCAACGGCGGCACGGTCGCGCTTGCGCAGACCGATCTGCGGCTCGATCAAGGCGACTTCGTGGCCCTGGTGGGGCCTAGCGGCTGCGGCAAGTCGACGATCCTCAAGCTGGTGGCCGGCCTGCTCAAGCCGAGTTCCGGTGTGGTGCTCGTTGCCGGGCGCGAGGTCGGCCTGGCGGGCAGTGTGCGCAACGAGGCGCTCGGCGCATCCGAGCCGATGCGCATCGGACTGGCTTTCCAGAATCCGACGATGTTGCCGTGGCTCACGATACGCGAGAACGTGATGATCCCGCTCAAGATCGTCTCGCCGTTTCGCGAGCAGTACCGGCGCAAGAAGAAGGGCGAGTATGCAGAGCGGGCCGAGGCGCTGCTTGCGCAGGTCGGCTTGAAGGGGTTCGGCGACAAGCGTCCGTGGCAGTTGTCGGGCGGTATGCTGCAGCGGGCGTCGTTGTGTCGCGCGCTCGTCCATGAGCCGCAGCTGCTGCTGCTCGACGAACCGTTCGGTGCGCTGGATCAGTTCACCCGCGAGGAGCTCTGGAGCATCATGCAGTCCCTGTGGATGAGCCAGCGGCCCACGGTGCTCCTCGTCACCCACGACTTGCGCGAGTCGGCGTATCTTGCCAATCGCATCGCCGTGATGAGTGCGCGTCCCGGGCGCATCCTGGAGGATCGTCCGGTACCCTTCGCCCGCCCGCGCACCGTCGAGATGAGCTACGCGCCGGACTTTGCCGCACTGGTGCAGCAGCTGCGCATGCGGATCGCACATACGCGCGCGGAGGTCGACGCCGCGCCCGGGATCGTCGAGGTCACGCCATGAGCGCGCTCAACCCCGTTACGCGTCAACGTCTGCTCTCGGCAGGCGCCTTGCTGGGATTCTTTCTGCTCTGGGAACTCGCCTGCGTCGCCACCGGCGTGTCGGATCTGATCCTGCCCCGGCCGAGTCAGATCGCAACCGTTCTGTGGCAAAAGATGCCATTGCTGTGGCCGCACACCACGCAGACGCTTTACACCACACTGAGCGGCTTCGCGCTCGGCGTAATGATCGGCATCGTCATCGGCGTGGCGATCGGCTCGTCGAAAGTGGCTTATGACGTGGCCTATCCGCTCCTGGTCGGTTTCTCCAGCATACCGAAGGTGGCGGTGGTGCCGATCTTCGTGGTCTGGTTCGGCGCGGGCACCGTTCCGGCCATCCTCACCTCGATGGTGATCAGCATCTTTCCGGTCGTCGTGAACGTTGCGACGGGCCTTGCGACGACGGAGCCTGAGCTCGAAGACGTTCTGAAGGTGCTCGGGGCGCGCAAGCGCGACATACTCTGGAACGTCGGTTTGCCGCGTGCCCTGCCGTATCTCTTTGCTTCACTGAAGATTGCGATCACGCTCGCTTTCGTCGGGACCGTGCTGGCCGAAACGGTGGCCGCCAATCGCGGCATCGGCAACGTGATGATGATCGCCAGCGGCAACTTCGATGTGCCGATGGTATTCGCCGGGCTGGTCATCCTGGCGGTGATGGGCGTGATGCTCTATGCCGTGTCCTCGTTCATCGAGAGGCGCATGACCGGCTGGGCACAGCGCAAGAACGATGTGGTGATGGCATGATCGGTGCTCGCCCGATCGGCAGACAGCCTGCAACGTGTCGGCGATTCACCGGACGCAAACTCTAAAGGGAGCTTACGACTCATGTCTCGAATTCGAATGACCGCCGCAGGACTCGTCTTCGTCGCGGAAACCCATCCGGAAGCCCCGCTCACCGTCGCGGCCTTCATGACCTTGCTGCCGTATCGACAGAAGCTCATTCACGTGCGCTGGAGCGGCGAAGGCGTCTGGGTGCCGCTCGGCGATTTTCAGCTTGGTGTGGGCTTCGAGAACCACACCAGCCATCCCTCCGTGGGCGACATCCTGTTTTATCCGGGCGGCTACAGCGAGACCGAGATCATCCTCGCATACGGCTCTTGCTGCTTCGCCAGCAAGATGGGGCAGCTCGCCGGCAACCACTTTCTGACCATCGTCGAAGGCCGCGACCAGCTGCGTGCGCTGGGCACCAAGGTGCTGTGGGAGGGTGCGCAGGACGTGTTGTTCGAGGCGGTGTGAAGCGCTGTTCGATTCTCTCAATTGACGCAAGGAGCAAGATGAGCATGGGATTTCTGAGATGGCGGCGGGCGGCCGTTCTCGTGGGCGCGATTGCGAGCCTTGCACTTACCCTCGGGGCACGGGCACAGGATGTCACTGCGGTGAAGTTCGTGCTGGACTGGAAGCTGCAGGGGGTTCATGCCTGGTATTACCTGGCTCAGGACCGGGGCTATTTCGCGCAGGAGAAGCTCGACGTCACCATCGACCAGGGCGACGGGTCGGCCGCCTCGGTGACGAAAGTGATGGCCGGCGCTTATCAGGCCGGCTTCGGCGACATCAATGCCATCATCCAGAACGCGGCGAAAAGCCCCGGACAGGCGCCGGTGATGGTGTACCAGATCTATAACCGCACGCCGTTCGCCCTGATCACTCGCGCCAACAGCCCGATCAAGTCGCTCAAGGATCTCGAAGGCAAGAACCTCGGTTCTCCGGCCGGCGGCGCGGCATTCCGCATGTTCGGAACGCTCGCCGATCGCAACGGGATCGACACGAACAAGGTCAAGTGGACCCACATGGCGCCGAACCTGCAGGAGCAGATGCTGCTGCGCGGCCAGGTCGATGCATCGGCCGTCTTCTCCGTGACCAGCTACATGAACCTCGTCGCCCAGGGATTGGACCCCGACAAGGACATTCGCTGGTTCCATTACGCCGATCACGGCATCGACCTGTATAGCAATGGCGTGCTCGTGTCGGCGCAGTTCCTCAAGGAGAAGCCGCAAGCGGTTGCGGGCCTGGTGCGCGCGATCCATCGCGGACTGCGTGCGGCGATCGCCGACCCGGATGCTGCCATCGCTGCCGTGGTCAAGCGCGAGCCTCTGATCAACAAGGAGGTCGAGAAGCGTCGGCTTCTGTATGCACTTCGCACGGTTGTCTTTACCGCAGAATCGACCGAACTGGGCATCGGCGATGTGAGGGACGAACGGTTGCGCCGTTCGGTTGAACAGCTTGCGTCGGCATTCGAGATGCCGCGTCAGCCGGCGCCGGGGGAGATTTTCGATCGCCGATTTCTGCCGCCAGTCGCCGAGCGCAAGCTCAGCTTCCGGTGAACGCAGCGGCGTCGGCACAGTTCGACTGCGCCTGGCTGCTGACCGACCCGGGCCGGACGCCGGCGCAGGCGAACATGCGCGTCGTGGTGTCGGGCGCGAACGTCGCCTCCGTGGCTGCCCTGGAGGCCGCACCCAGCGGCCCGCGACGTCTCGTGCTGCCGGCGCTGTGCAATGCGCACGATCATGCGCGCACCTTTCGCAGCGCGACGCTGGGCGCGTTCGATCAGCCCCTCGAAGCCTGGCTGCCCTATCTTGGCGTGCTGCCCGGCATGGATCCGTATCTGTGCGCGGCCACCTCGTTCGCCCGCTCGCTTCGAAACGGGGTGACGCGCCTCATGGTGCACTACACGCGGGTGCAGGGCGGCATGCCCTACGCGGACGAGGTGCTCGCCGTCGCGCGGGCGGCTCGCGATGTGGGCGTGCACATCGGCTTCGCCGTCGCGATGCGGGATCGCAACGGCATCGGGTTGGGTGACGACGGGACGGTCCTCGCCGCCGTTAGGCCGAGCCTGCGCGGTGTCGTCGCCGAACGGCTATCGGTGCGCGCCGTGTCCCCCGAGGCGCAACTCGCGCAGGTGGACTTGCTGGTGCAGGCATTGGCTCAATCGCCCGCAATCGGTGCTCACGTTACCCTCCAGTATGGTCCCGCCGGGGTGCAATGGTGTTCGACCGCCTTGCTGCAAGCCGTGGCCGAGGCGTCGCAACGTACCGGACGACCGGTGCACATGCATCTTCTCGAGACCCGCTATCAGCGGGCGTGGGCAGACACCGAGCATCCGCAAGGCATTGTGCGCTATCTCGACGAGCTTGGCTTGCTCAGTCCGCGGCTGACGCTTGCGCATTGCACCTGGGCGCGACCGGACGAACTGGAACTGCTTGCCGAGAGGGAAGTGACGATCGCGGTCAATACCAGCTCGAATCTGGGGTTGAAATCCGGCATCGCGCCGCTCGGGGCGATGCTGCGCGCCGGCTGCCGTGTTGCGATGGGGCTCGACGGCATGGCGTTCGACGAGGACGACGATGCTCTGCACGAGATGCGATTGGCCTATGCGCTTCATCGCGGCTGGGGATTCGACACGGAACTGACCCGCGAACAGCTCTGGGCCTTT
>JBIKKL010000387.1:0-5069 GCA_044360365.1 Burkholderiales bacterium
AGTCAAGTCGCGGATTATACGGCAAGGCCATCGCCTGGCGCACAAGCCGTTATCAGAAGCAGCACCGAGGTGTTCCACCCACCAGGGCGCCAAGCGCAGGCGGGAGGGGGCACACGATTCATGCTGCCGGCATCGCCGGACCGATCGGATGGCGCCCCCGGTCCGCCAGGCCCCACGAAGCCTGCCCGTGGGAAACCCAATGACCAGTCTCGAAAAAGCAGAACGCCCGGACTGGCCGGGCGTTCTGTATGTATTCGTTGGCGGAGTGGACGGGACTCGAACCCGCGACCCCCGGCGTGACAGGCCGGTATTCTAACCAACTGAACTACCACTCCATCTGTACTTTGTGGCTGGTGGGTGCTGAGAGGGTCGAACTCCCGACATTCGCCTTGTAAGGGCGACGCTCTACCACTGAGCTAAGCACCCGAACCCGAATTAACTACCACCTGCGACGATTCGGCGACGACTGGCGACCAACCAAGCTCGCTAGTTTACCGCGCTCTTCAGCTCCTTGCCAGCCCGAAACTTTGGAACTTTCGTGGCCTTGATCTTGATTGCTGCGCCGGTGCGCGGATTGCGCCCGGTGCGGGCTGCCCGCCGCGCCACGGAAAACGTACCGAACCCCACCAGCGTGACACTCTGTCCCTTACGCAAGGAGACGGTGATCGCACCAAGCGCACCGTTGACTGCGCGTTCGGCGGCAGCTTTGGAAACATCCGCAGCTTTCGCAACCGCCTCGACGAGTTCGGCCTTGTTCACCTGGGATCCCCTTTCGTAGGTCGTGTCGTTGTTGCCGGCTGGGCACCGGAACGCGCTTTATAGCAAGCTGAAAATCGGAGTGTCAAGACAACGTCGCGCGCACGGGTTCCTGAAATCGGCTCCGGTGCGCGCGCGAGGCTACTGTGCAGCGACTCGCGTCAGTGCTTCATGACAGCGCTATCTTTGTCGGCGCCCGCCGGTAGCGGCGCGACTTCCTTGCCTGGCACTTCGGCGATCGGCTCGGGCAGACGCTCGAGCGCGAGTTCGAGCACCTGATCGATCCAGCGCACGGGATGAATGTCGAGCTTGTTCTTGACGTTCTCCGGGATGTCCGCGAGATCCTTCGTGTTCTCTTCCGGAATCAGAACGGTCTTGATGCCGCCGCGATGCGCTGCGAGCAGCTTCTCCTTCAAGCCGCCGATGGGCAAGACTTCGCCGCGCAGGGTGATCTCGCCTGTCATGGCGACATCGGCGCGTACAGGTATGCCGGTGAAGACGGACACCAGCGCCGTACAGATGGCGATACCGGCACTCGGACCGTCCTTGGGCGTCGCGCCTTCGGGCAGGTGTATGTGAATGTCGTTCTTCTGGTAGAAATCCGCGTCGATGCCGAGCTTGCGCGAGCGGTTACGCACGACGCTGAGCGCAGCCTGAACGGATTCCTGCATGACTTCGCCGAGCTTGCCGGTCGTGATCGTCTTGCCCTTGCCCGGCATGACGACCGTTTCGATCGTGAGCAGCTCGCCGCCGACTTCCGTCCAGGCGAGCCCGGTGACCTGACCGATCTGATTGTTCTTTTCGGCTTGTCCGTAGGTGTAGCGACGCACGCCGAGAAACTTGTCGAGATTGCGGGCGCTGACCGTGATCTTGCCGCTCTTCTCCTGCTTGAGCAGCAGCGACTTCACGACCTTGCGACACACCTTCGATACTTCGCGCTCCATGGCGCGCACGCCGGCTTCGCGCGTGTAGTAGCGAACCATGTCGCGAATCGCGCTTTCGGAGACGAGGAGCTCATCGGCCTTCAAGCCGTGATTCTTCATCTGTTTGGGCAGGAGATAGCGCTGCGCGATATTGACCTTCTCGTCTTCGGTGTAGCCGGAGAGGCGAATCACTTCCATCCGGTCGAGCAATGCCGGCGGAATGTTCAGCGTATTGGCGGTCGCGACGAACATGACGTCCGACAGATCGTACTCGACCTCGACGTAGTGATCGACGAAGGTGTTGTTCTGCTCGGGATCGAGCACTTCGAGCAGGGCCGAGGCGGGATCGCCGCGGAAGTCCATGCCCATCTTGTCGACTTCGTCGAGCAGGAAGAGCGGATTGCGCACGGCGACCTTCGACATGTTCTGAAGAATCTTGCCGGGCATCGATCCGATGTAGGTGCGACGGTGGCCGCGAATTTCGGCCTCGTCGCGAACGCCGCCGAGCGACATGCGTACGAACTTGCGATTCGTGGCGCGCGCGATGGACTGCCCCAAAGACGTCTTGCCGACGCCGGGCGCACCGACCAGACACAGAATCGGGGCCTTGACCTTCTCGACGCGCTGCTGCACCGCGAGGTATTCGAGGATCCGCTCCTTCACCTTCTCCAGGCCATAGTGGTCCGTCTCCAGGACCTGTTCGGCAACGACGAGATCCTTGCTGATCTTGCTCTTCTTGCGCCACGGCAGGGCGACGAGCGCATCGATGTAGTTGCGCACCACGGTCGCTTCGGCGGACATCGGCGACATCAGCCGCAGCTTGCGCAGCTCGGCCTCGGCCTTGATGCGTGCCTCCTTCGTCATGCCGGCCTTCTTGATCTTCTTGGCGACTTCGTCGAGATCCGCGCCTTCTTCGAGCTCGCCGAGTTCCTTCTGAATGGCCTTGACCTGTTCGTTCAGGTAGTACTCGCGCTGGCTCTTTTCCATCTGCCGCTTCACGCGGCCACGGATTCGTTTCTCGACCTGGAGTATGTCGAGTTCGCCTTCGATGAGTCCGAGCAGATGCTCGAGGCGCTTGCGCACGTCGAAGATTTCGAGGGCTTCCTGCTTCTGCTCGATCTTCAGCGGCAGGTGGGCAACGATGGTGTCCGCGAGGCGGCCTGCGTCGTCGATGCCGGACAACGAGGTGAGAATTTCCGGCGGAATCTTCTTGTTGAGCTTCACATACTGGTCGAACTGCGCGAGCATCGCCCGACGCATGGCTTCGACCTCGTTGGATTGCGCCGAATCGAGCGGCACCGGAACGACCGAAGCAGTGAAGTGCGTCCGAACATCCGCGACATCGAGAACGCGGGCGCGCTGTGCGCCTTCGACGAGCACCTTCACCGTTCCGTCGGGAAGCTTCAGCATCTGCAGGATGTTCGCGATGCTGCCGGTGTCGTAGAGATCTTCGGGCGCAGGCTCGTCCTTGGCGGCCGATTTCTGCGCGATCAGCATGATGCTCTTGCCCGCCTCCATCGCAGCTTCGAGCGCCTTGATCGACTTCGGACGTCCCACGAAGAGCGGGATGACCATGTGCGGAAACACCACGACGTCCCGCAGCGGCAGCAGGGGCAACGTCAATGGGTTGGCAGCGGATTCGGCTTCGGACATGATGAGATGACCTCGGAAGGATGCAAATGACTACGTGGGGTTTCGAGGCGAAATATCAACCGCGACCCCCAAAGGGCGGCCCGACAGGGCGACGTGCCGCAGCGTGGCTTCGTCACGCAGTCCCGGCGATCTTGGGCTGATCGGCGTAGATCAGGATGGGGCGGACGTCTTCGCCCCCTGCGCCTTCGTCGATGACCACCTTGACGACGTTCTCCAGCGAAGGGAGTTCGAACATCGTATCGAGAAGCGACTGCTCGAGTATCGAGCGCAGTCCGCGTGCGCCTGTCTTGCGGGCAAGGGCCCTGCGCGCAATGGCGTGCAAGGCTTCTTCCCGCACCTCGAGTTCAACGCCTTCCATGGAGAACATGCGCTGATACTGTTTGATCAGTGCGTTCTTCGGCTCGGTCAGGATCTGGATGAGGGCGCGCTCGTCGAGTTCTTCGAGCGTCGCCACGACGGGCAGTCGGCCGACAAACTCGGGAATCAGGCCGTACTTGATGAGATCTTCGGGCTGCACGTCGCGAAGGACGGCACCGATATCCTTGCGATTCTCTCGGCTATGCACCTCGGCGCCGAAACCGATGCCGCCCTTTTCCGAGCGGGAACGGATCACGCGCTCGAGACCATCGAACGCGCCGCCGCAGACAAACAGGATGTTCGTGGTATCGACCTGGACGAACTCCTGATTGGGATGCTTGCGTCCGCCCTGCGGGGGCACCGACGCGATCGTGCCTTCGATCAGCTTGAGCAGTGCCTGCTGCACGCCCTCGCCCGAGACGTCGCGTGTGATGGACGGGTTGTCGGACTTGCGGGAAATCTTGTCGATCTCGTCGATGTAGACGATGCCGCGCTGGGCCTTCTCGACATCGTAGTCGCACTTCTGCAGCAGCTTCTGGATGATGTTCTCGACGTCCTCGCCGACGTAGCCGGCTTCGGTGAGCGTCGTGGCGTCCGCGATGACGAACGGCACATTGAGCAGGCGGGCAAGTGTCTGCGCAAGCAGGGTTTTACCCGAGCCTGTCGGACCGACCAGAAGGATGTTGCTCTTGGAGAGTTCGACGTCGTCGCTCTTCGAGACCGTCTTCAGGCGCTTGTAGTGGTTGTAGACGGCGACCGAGAGGATCTTCTTTGCCTGTTCCTGACCGATCACGTAGTGATCGAGGATGCGGCAGATTTCATGCGGGACCGGCAGATCGGACTTGCCGCCCTTGGTACCCTGTTCCGTCTGTGCCTCTTCGCGAATGATGTCGTTGCAAAGCTCGATGCACTCATCGCAGATGAACACCGATGGGCCGGCAATAAGCTTGCGAACTTCATGCTGGCTCTTACCGCAGAAGGAGCAGTACAGAAGCTTTTCACCGCCGATCTTTTCTGACATATCCGCCGAATCAACTGTCTTGGGTTTGAGAAAACAACGCCGTACAACCAGTTAGTAACTCTCGACGTGCCCCGGGTTCCTAGCCGTTTACGGCTCGGGCGCGTCGATCTGTTCTCGTCAGCGGGCCGCTGCCATTGCGTCGGCCCGGGTGGACAGGACCTTGTCGACCAGACCGTACTGGACAGCCGCATCCCCGGCAAGGAAATTGTCGCGGTCGGTATCGCGCTCGATCTGTTCGATCTTCTGCCCGGTGTGCTTGGCGAGAATCTCGTTCAGGCGCCCCTTGAGGAACAGTATTTCCTTGGCGTGGATCTCGATGTCGGAGGCCTGCCCCTGAAAACCTCCCATCGGCTGGTGGA